>CALMYM010000282.1 GCA_937873675.1 uncultured Alphaproteobacteria bacterium
CTCAGGCCCGCGGAGAGCCCGTTCCAGCACGTGGCGCGGCTGATGGTCGACGCGCCGGAGGCGAAGGTGCGCTCGCGGGTGGCGAGTATGGGCCTGCCGACCAGCCGCATGGACACGCCGGCCAAGGACCTGTCGGGCGGCGAGAAGGCGCGGCTGTTGCTCGGCATCGCCACCTTCCACGGCCCCAACCTGATGATCCCCGACGAGCCGACCAACCACCTCCACATCGACAGTCGCGAGGCTGGTCCAGGCGCTAAACGACTACACCGGTGCGGTGATCGTCATCTCCCACGATCGCCATCTGGTCGAGGCGACCGCCGACCGGCTGCTGGTGGTCGGCGACGGCACGGTGAAGGAATTCGACGGCGATCTCGACGACTATCGGCGGCTGGTGATCGAGGGCGGGACGTCCGCGAAAGCGGAGAAGCGCGACGACGACGGCGAGGCCGGACGCGTCTCGGCGCTCGACCGGCGGCGGGCGGCGGCGGCGCTGCGCGAGCAGCTGGCGCCGCTCAGGAAGAAGATCAAGGACGCCGAGGCGCGGATCGACAAGCTGCAGAAGGAGATCGCCAAGCTCGACGGCGAGCTCGCCGATCCCGATCTCTTCACCCGCGATTCGGCCAAGGGAACCCGGCTGATGAAGGCGCGCTCGGACGCCGAGAAGGCGCTCGCCGAAACCGAAGAGACGTGGCTCGAGCTCTCCGCCGAGCACGAGGAAGCCGAACGCGCCGCCCTCGACGGATGAGGCCGGAACGCCGCGACGAGGTGCGGCATCCCGTCCCGCCCACGCGATCGTGAGGGCGAGGGCGTTTGCTCCGGCACGGCCCAGTCGCTATCACCGTCGATATATTCGAAAGCTCGAATATATCTACCCTGCGCTCGATCGGCTTGCGATCGAGCCCGCAGCGGAAGACGATGCGAGCCGATCTCAGGGGACCTCCACCATGTCCAATGCCAATCCCGCCGCTCCCGGCGCCTCCCATCCGCCGGCCGGCGGCCTCGCCCATCTGCTGCTGCGGCTGTCCGCGGCGCCGATGGGCATCGGCGGCCTCGGCCTCGCCTGGCGCGCGGCCGGTCCCGCGCTCGGCGCGCCGAAGATCGTCGGCGAAGTGCTGCTCGGTCTCGCCGCCGCGGTGTGGCTGCTGATTCTGGCGCTGCACGTCGTCCGCGCCATGCGCCACCCGGAAGCGCTCTCCGGCGACCTCAAGCATCCGATCCGCTCGGCCTTCGTCGGCGCCGTCACCATCGGTCTGATGATCATCGCCGGTGGCCTCATTCCCTACGCCCGCGGCCTCGCCTCCGGCGTGTGGATCGTCGCCGTCGTCGTCCACCTGGCGATCGGGATCTGGACGGTGCGCGGTCTCCTCACCGCGCCGCGCGAAGCGGCGACTCTGACGCCGCCGCTCCTCATCCCGATGGTCGGCAACATCCTCGCCCCGGTGATCGGCGCCAAGCTCGGGTTCCACGACCTGTCCTGGGGGCTGTTCGGCCTCGGCGCGCTGCTGTGGGTGCTGATCCAGCCGTCGATCATCAACCGCATCGCCACCGGGCCGACCATGCCGGACAAGCTCAAGCCGACGCTGGCGATCCTGCTGGCGCCGCCGGCGGTGGGCTCGATCGCGCTCGCCAACCTCACCGGCGGCTTCGGCCCGGGGCCCTCGGCGATCTACGGCCTCGCCGCCTTCGTCGCGGCGGTGCTTCTCACCATCACGCCGATCTTCCGCCGCATCCCCTTCGCCATGTCGTGGTGGGGCTACACCTTCCCGTCGGCCGCCTTCTCGGTGGCGACCTCGGCCTTCACCCTCGGCCATCCGTCGGGTGCCATGGTGGTCGTGAGCTGGACGGTGCTGGCGCTCGCCAGCGCGATCGTCACGCTGGTGGCGATCGCGACGCTCAAGGCGGCGGCCGGCGGCCATCTGCTGGTGCCGGAAGGCTGATCGCCGCGTTCGATCGAACACCGCGACGAAACGACGAAGGGAGGCCTCGCGGCCTCCCTTTCGCGTTTCGGCGCTCGCGCGGTCGCGGGGGCGGGCGGCCGGTGCGGGTCCGGGCAACCCGTACAGCTTGGTGGATCGAATCCATTTTTTCTCGCGATACGTTTATTCGATTGCTTGACAACTCGATTTCAGCTCTTCTTTCGGTTGTGCTGCGCACGCGCTCCACTCTTTCGTCCGCGGCACGTCAGGGAGGGGAAGAACATGGCCAAGACGAAGGTGAAAGCGAAGGCGAAGACGCTCGCCGCGACGGCGGCGGGCCGGGTGTTCAATACGCCGCTCGAAACCGCGGGCTACTTCCACAAGACGCTCGAACACGATCCGGCGACGGGGCTGGTGAAGGATCCGGCCGATTTCCAGAAGTTGTGGAACGTGATGATGAACCCGGCATCGACGGGTGCCGACGTCGAGACGATCCCGGCGGCGAGTTGCGCGGACAAGTTCGCCAACCCGTTGGCGGCTTTCGCCACCGGCGAGATCTTTCCCGATCCGGAGAAATTCGAGCTCGATCCGCCGCCGCCGATCGAGTCCACCGGTATCGCGACGGAGATGCTCGAACTCTATTGGATGGCGCTGCTGCGCGACGTACCGTTCACCGATCTGGCGTCGAATTCGGGCCTCACCGCCGCCGCCCTCGCCGACCTCGGCGCCGGCTTGCAGGCGTCCACCGGGCAGCTGACACGCGGTCTCGGCGGCGACTTCCCGACGACGCTCGGCATCTCCACGCTCTTCCGCGGGACCGGCCCGGGCGAAGACGTCGGCCCGTATGTGTCGCAGTTCTGGCTGCGCGACATCCCCTACGGCACGCAGACGATCTCGCAGCGCCAGTTGCGCTATCCGGGGCGCAAGCGTCACGGCGAGAACGGTCGGCCCTACGACTATCTCTACAGCTGGAACAAGTGGCTCTTCGCGCAGAACACCGGCCGCGACGAGCAGGGACGCCCCTATGAACAGGCCAATCGCGACGAGCGCGGCGCCAACGACTACGGCTACGTCTCGACGATGCGCGATCTGGCGTCCTTCGTGCATCGCGACGCCCTGCATCAGGCCTATTTCAACGCCGCGCTCCACCTCCTCTCCCAGCTCACCCACGCGCCGATCTGGGACGACGGCAACCCCTATGTCCGATCCGGCTGGAAGCGTCAGAAGGGCTTCGGCACCTACGGCGGTCCGCATCTGCTCACGGCCGTTTCGGAGGTGGCGTCACGAGCACTCCAGGTTCAGTGGTACCAGAAGTGGCATGTCCATCTGCGTCTGCGGCCGGAGGCCTACGGCGGGTTGGTCGAGAAGGACATCCTGCTGCAGGCCATCGGTCAGGCCGGGGCGACGGGGAAAGACGCTCACGAGCTTCTGAAGAACTCGAAGGCGCTCGACGCCATCCGGACGGAATACGGGAGTTCCGGACTGCTGCCGCTCGCCTTCTCCAGCGGCTCGCCGACCCATCCGAGCTACGGGGCCGGCCATGCGACGGTGGCGGGGGCTTGCGTCACGGTGCTCAAGATCTACTTCGACGACGAGGCGCCCTTCCCCGGTCCGGTCTATCTGCCGAGCCCGGACGGATCGCTGCCGACCACGCCTTACGTCGGTCCGACGCTGACCATCGGCGGCGAACTCAACAAGCTGGCGAGCAACGTGGCGATGGGCCGATCGATGGGCGGCGTTCACTTCCGCACCGACAACATACGCTCGCTGCGCATGGGAGAGGAACTGGCGGCGGTGATGGTCGCCAACCAGCTGTCGCATTTCCGCGAAGGTCCGAAAGTGGAGCTGAGCTTCACCAGTTTCGCCGGCGACAAGATCACCATCTCGCCGAAGTCGATCAGCGGTTATGCCGATCCGAACGACGACCAGAGGCTCACCGCTCTGGCGATGGCACTGTGAGGGAGCGCTACCGAGTACCCGACAAAGACGAAGGGAGGCCTCGCGGCCTCCCTTCACGCGTTTCGGAGCTCGGCTCTTCGCGTCCTACCGAAGGCCGAAGATGCTGACGCACCCGGCCTTTGAAGACACGCGAATTTGTCATCTGCATCAGACACATGAGAAATTCGCGTCAGGAATACCATCGGTCATTTTCAATGGCCGATGGTATCAGGCGGCACGGACCGCTTCGAGGAAGCGGCCGACCTCGCGACCGAGGGTCTCGGCCTGTCGGGAGAGTTCGCCCGAGGTGCCCTGGACCTGAGCTGCGGCGGAGGAGGTCTCTTCGGTGGCGCGATTGACGCCGATGATGTTGCCGGTGACCTCGGTGGTGCCGGAAGCCGCCTGCTGGACGTTGCGGGCGATCTCGCGGGTGGTCGCCGACTGTTCCTCGATCGCCGCGGCGATGGCCGCGGAGATGCCGTCGAAGCGCTCGACCGTCTTGGCGATGGTGGTGATGGCGGAGATGGCGTTCTCGGTGGAGGTGCGGATCTCGGCGATCTGGGCGGTGATCTGGCCGGTCGCCTTGGCGGTCTGTTCGGCCAGCCCCTTGACCTCGGCGGCGACCACGGCGAAGCCGCGGCCGGCCTCGCCGGCACGCGCCGCCTCGATGGTGGCGTTGAGGGCGAGCAGGTTGGTCTGGCCGGCGATGGCGTCGATCAGGCCGGAGATCTCGCCGATGCGGTCGGCGCCCTGGGAGAGGGCTCGCACCGTGTCCATGGTGGCGTCCGCCTCGCGCGCCGCGGCGCCGGCGATGTGGGCGGCCTCCTCGACCCGGTGGCCGATCTCGGCGAAGGAGGTCGCCAGCTCCTCCGAAGCGGCGGCGACGGTGTGGACGTTGGTGGCCGCCTCTTCCGACGCGGCGGAGACGGCGGTCGACTGGCGCGATGCCTCCTCGGCCGAGCCGGTGAGGATCCGCGCCGCGGCCTGCAGTTCGACGGCGGCGCCGGTGACGCCGGAGACGATGCCGCCGGCGGTGCGATCGAAGTCGCGCAGCAGCACGTCGATCCGCTGGGCGCGGGCGCGCTCGACCGCTTCGACCTTCGACTGTTCGGCGCGCAGCCGATCGGCCTCGGTCATCTGGTCGCGGAACACCTCGACGGCGCGGGCCATGGTGCCGACCTCGTCGGCGTTGGCGGTGTGGCGGATGTCGACCGCGAGGTCGTGATCGGCGAGACGGCGCATGGTCTCGGTGGTGTCGGTGATCGGGCGGACGATGCGACGCATGACGAAGAGGCCACCGACGACGACGAGGCCGACGCCGAGGGCGATGGCGATCATCATCGCCACCCAGACGACGCGGTTGGTGGCGACGGCTTCGTCGTCGATCTTCTGCGCCTCCGCGACCTGAAGCTTGATCAGATCGTCGAGGGCGTCGATCAGCGGATCGATGGCCGGATACATCCGCTTCTCGGCGAACTCGACGAGGCGGGTGCGGTCGTTCGCCTTGAGGATCGATTCGAGTTCGTCGACGGCGGCGGTCGCGGCGGCGAAGCGATCGGCGGCGGCCTTGGCCAGCGCCTTCTCACGATCGTCCATCCAGGTCGCCATGTAGGCGCGCCACTTCTCGGCCGACACACCGCGGGCGCGGTCGATTCCGGCGAGCGCGTCCTTGGCCGGCAGCGTTCCCGCCCGGGTCTTGTGGGTGGTGTCGACGATGTCGACGGCGTAGGCGTCGGAGATAGCCTTGAGGTCGCGCAGCGGTAGGACCCGGTCGTCGTAGACGTGGGCGAGCGCCCCGGAGAGCTGGGTGTTCGAATAGAGCGCGATCGCGGCCATCGCCGCCATGGCGGCGAAGAGGGCCGCGAACACGGCGAGCATGCGCGAAGAGATCGATTTCATCGGAACGTCCATCCTCCCGGCGACCGTATCCGATGATGATTCCCCTACACTGGTTGACGTAAGGTTCAGGAGGTCGTTCGAATAGTTGTTTTCTTCGTGGAATTTTGAACGATTCCGGTAACTTTCGTCGCAGATCGACTATTCACCGGACGTGACACAGAGTAACTCCGCGTGCAAGTTGTGCCGTGTGTTCCATTTTCGGACCGTTCACAGCGGAATGCTGCGGCAGTCGTAGATTTAGTTGAAATATGACGAATCATCACTCTGTGGTGGTGGCGCGGATGCGCTTCGTCACGCCTTCTTCACCCAGCGGCCGCGGTCGTCCTGGACCCAGTAGGTGGCGTCGTGGCCGGCGGCCTTGACCGCCTTCCAATTGGCGCGTGCTTCGATCACCGCCTCGTCGTCGTTGCCGTCGAAGACGAAGACGGCGCGGACGAGGCCGGCGAGGTCGGGGGCGGCGGCCCGGTCGACGAGGAAGCGGACGGTGAAGGGCGGATCGACCGGGCCGGGTTCGGCCGGGTCGGCGGTGACGAGGATGGCGAGGTCGGCGGGGTCGGCGTCGCGCATCGTGCCGTGGGGGAGGAAGCTCTCTTCCGAGAAGGTCCACAGATGGGCGTCGAGCGCGTCGCGGCGCTCGGTCGAGCCGGTCTGCACCACCGTCTTCCAGCCGCGCTCGACGCATTTCTGCAGGAGCTCGGGCAGCGCCTGCTCGAGGGTGCGGGTCTGGAGGTGGTAGAAGAGGACTTCGGTCATGACCGTTTTCCGACGAGCCACCCGGTAGGGTGCAAAGAGCGCAGCGAATTGCACCGATATGGATCGGCGATACGTGCAAGGGGGCGGCAGAGGCGGTGCAATTCGCCTTCGGCTCTTTGCACCCTACCGGGCCACTGCGAAGCCCTCACTCGGGGCGAAGACCCCCTCCCCTGCCCTCCCCCGCGAAGTCGGAACCATCCGACTTCGCCTTCATCGCGCGGTCCAACTCGGAAACATCCGAGTTGGACGAGGGGGGAGGCAGAAGAGGTCGTCACTTCGTCTCGTAGTGATCCGCGACCAGACGATCGAGCAGGCGGACGCCCCAGCCCGACGTCCAGCCCTTGTTGAGTTCGGTCGCCGGCGAGCCCATGGCCGTGCCGGCGATGTCGAGATGGGCCCAGGGCACGTCGCCGACGAAGCGCTTGAGGAACTGCGCCGCGGTGATCGAGCCGGCATCGCGACCGCCGGTGTTCTTCATGTCGGCCCAGGTCGAATCGATCAGCTTGTCGTACTCGGGGGCGAGCGGCAGGCGCCACACCGTCTCGCCGGTGGCGAGGCCGGCGGCGGTGAGGCGGTTCGCCAGCGTGTCGTCGTTGGCGAAGAGGCCGCCGTTGATCTTGCCGAGGGCGACGAGGATGGCGCCGGTCAGCGTCGCCAGATCGACGATGAAGGCCGGCTTGATCTCCTCCTTGACGTGCCAGAGCACGTCGCAGAGCACGAGACGGCCCTCGGCGTCGGTGTTGATGATCTCGATGGTCTGGCCGGAGAGCGAGGTGACGATGTCGCCCGGGCGCTGGGCGCCGGCGTCGGGCATGTTCTCGACCAGGCCGATGGCGCCGACGACGTTGACCTTGGCCTTGCGGGCGGCGAGCGCGTGCATCAGGCCGGTGACCACCGCGGCGCCGCCCATGTCGCCCTTCATGTCCTCCATGCCGGCGGCCGGCTTGATCGAGATGCCGCCCGAATCGAAGACCACGCCCTTGCCGACGAAGGCGACCGGGGCCTCGCCCTTCTCGCCGCCGTTCCAGCGCATGAAGACGACGCGCGGCGGGCGCTTGGAGCCCTGCGCGACGCCGAGGAGGGCGTTCCAGCCGGCCTTCTTCAGCTCCTTCTCGCCGAGGATCTCGATCTCGACGCCGAGCTTCTCGAGCTTGGCGGCCTTCTTGGCGAATTCCTCGGTGCCGAGCACGTTGGCGGGCTCGCAGATGAGGTCGCGGGTGAGGGTGGCGCCGTCGGCGACCGCCTCGCGCGGGGCCCAGGCCTTCTTGGCGGCGGTGGGGTTCTCGACCGCGAGGGTGAGCTTCAGCGGCTTCGGCTCGTCCTCGTCCTTCTTCTTCGACTTGTAGGCGTCGAAGCTCCAGCCGCGCAGGCGCACGCCGAGGCCGATCTCGGCGGCCTGATCGGCGGTGATCGCGGCGCCGTCGGCGCGCTCGACGAGGACGGTGGCGGTCGTCGCCTTGACCTCGAGCAGCTTGGCGCGGAGCGCACCGCCGAGACGGGCCCAGTCCTTCTCGGCCAGCTTCGCCGGATCGCCCAGACCGACGACGATCACCCGATCCAGCTCGGTGCCGGCGGGGGCGACGACGTCGAGGGTGGCGAACTGCTTGCCCTTGTAGGCCGCCTTCTGGATGGCGCGCGCCAGGACGCCGCCGGCCTTGGCGTCGAAGGCCGCCGCGGTCGGCGGCAGCGCCAGATCCTCGGCGACGAGGACCACGAGAGCGCCGGTATCGGGAGCGGCGAGCTTGGAGAAGGAGACGGACGGCTGCGGCATCGGGTGGAACTCCGGAGGAACGAAGGACGCGGATCGCGCGGAAGAAGTCGGGGCGAATGTGGAGCGCCGCAACGCGAACGGCAAGCGCCGAGGCGCATCGAGCCCGTTGCGGTGCGGCATCAACCTTTCGTCAACCATGTTTCTTGGCGGTCGATTAGGCATTCCGCGCTTGGATGATCGGCAGGGACATGGGATGACACGCGCCGATCGATCCGGCCCACCGGAGGCCACGATCACGGCGCGATCGCGCGCGAACATGGCGTCGACGACGGCGCTCGGTGCGCATCCCATGATGGAGGACCACGGAAGAGATATGCGGCTCATCGAGCGTTACATCTTCCGTCGTACGGCAGGCGCGTTCCTGCTCACCCTGATGGCGCTGGCCGGCGTCGTCTGGGTGACCCAGGCGTTGCGCCAGATGAACATCATCACCGCCAAGGGCGCCGCCCTCCTCGTCTTCTTCGAGATCACCGCGCTCGCCCTGCCCTTCCTGGTGATCGTCATCGCCCCCTTCGCGCTGCTCATCGCGGCGGTGCAGACGCTCAACGCCTTCAACGCGGAGAGCGAACTGGTGGTGCTCAACGCCTCGGGCGCGTCGCGCTTCGTCGTCTTGAAACCGCTCCTGGCGCTGGCGGGCGTGACCGCATTGGTCATGCTCGTCCTCACCTCGTGGGGCTCGCCGACGGCGCTCAGGGCGTTGCGCCAGGAACTGACCAAGGTCAACGTCGACCTCGTCGCCAACATCGTCCAGCCCGGACGCTTCGTCGACATCGAGGGCGGCCTCACCTTCCACATCCGCAATCGATCGGGCGACGGCTCGCTCGCCGGCCTGTTCGTCGAGGATCGCCGCGATCCCGACGTCGCCTTCGCCTACATCGCCGAGCGCGCCGCGATCGTCGAGATGTTCGGCAAGACGCTGCTGGTGATGCGCGACGGGATCATCCACCGGCGCACGAACAAGGACGGCAACCTGTCGCTGGTCGACTTCGAATCCTATGCCTTCGACCTCTCGGGCCTGACCCCGACCAACGTGGCCCCGACCTATCGGCCGTCGGAGCGTTCGACGGTGGAATTGTGGCAGGCCGCGGCCGACGCGACGCAGGGCGATCCGCAGGCGCGGCGCGCCGCCGGGCGTCTGCGCGCCGAACTGCACGATCGGCTGGCGCAGCCGCTGCCGCCCATCGCCTTCGTGCTCGTCCCCTTCCTTGCGCTGGGCGATGCCCGCACCACCCGTCAGGGACGCGGCTTCGCCATCCTGGCCACCATCGTCGTCTCCGGAGCCCTGCGTGGCGCCCACTTCGCCGCGTCGAGCGCGGCGGCGACGTCGTCGCTCGCCGTCGTCCTGCTCTACGCCGTGCCGGGGGTGGCGATCGTCGCCGGTCTCGTCATGGTGGCGGGCGACCGGACGCCGTCGCTGCCGGCGCCGGTCGACCGCTTCCTCGATCTCGTCGGCGACGGCGTCGGCCTCGTCACGCGCCGCCTCGGCGATCGCCTCGGCCTCGGCAACGGGGGAGAGGCGGCATGATCGGACCGACGCTCGGCCTCTATTTCGGACGGCGGATCCTGATGGCGATCCTGTCGATCTTCGCCATCGCCTTCGCCATCGTGTTCATGTTCGACTTCCTCGACATGATCCGCGCCACCGTCGATCGGCCGAGCTTCCGCTGGGGGACCGCCTTCCAGGCGTCGTTCTTCCGCATTCCCACCTTCTCGGAACAGGTGCTGCCCTTCGCCACGCTGTTCGGGGCGATGACGGCGTTCCTGGCACTGTCGCGCAAGCTCGAACTGGTGGTGGCGCGCGCCGCCGGCATCTCGGTGTGGCAGTTCACGGCCCCGGCGCTTCTGGTGGCGGCGGGCCTCGGGCTCTTCGCCACGCTGGTCTACAACCCCTTCGCCGCGGCGATGAAGGAGCGCTCCGACCGCATGGTGGTGGAGCTCGCCGGGTCCGAGAAGAAGACGATGATGGACACGGCGCAGGCGGTGTGGCTGCGCCAGGACGGCGAAGACGGGGAATCGATCATCCGCGCCGGACGCGCCGTCGATCGCGGCCTGCACCTCACCGACGTCGACATCTACGCCTTCGACAAGGCGGGCAAGTTCCGCGAGCGGATCGAGGCGGAGAGCGCCGATTACGACGACGGCCAGTGGCGGTTGAACAAGGCGCGCGTCCATGCCTCGGGGCACGATCCGCAGGTCTTCGACGTCTATCGACTGTCGACCCGACTGAAGCGCGAACAGGTCGGCGAGAGCCTCGCCCAGCCCGACACGCTGTCGTTCTGGGCGCTACCGTCGTTCATCGAAACGGCGCGCAACGCCGGATTGCCGGCCTATCAATTCGAGCTTCAATATCAATTGCTTCTGGCGCGGCCGCTGCTCCTGGTGGCGATGGTGGCGATCGCCGCGAC
This sequence comes from uncultured Alphaproteobacteria bacterium, assembly GCA_937873675.1. GTDB lineage: Bacteria > Pseudomonadota > Alphaproteobacteria > Rhizobiales > Ancalomicrobiaceae > CALBKH01. The sequence continues at coordinate 10,683 of CALMYM010000282.1, forward strand.
GGTTTCCCTCAGAGTGTTCCGCTTCGGCAACATCGGGCGGATGATTCTCGGTGGCGTCGCCGCAGGCTTCGTGCTTTATGTCGTCGGAGAGGTCGCGCGGGGTCTCGGGGGCGCGGGAATGGTCCCGCCAGCTCTGGCAGCATGGTCGCCCGCCGTGGTCGCATCGTCGATGGGTTTCACCATTCTGCTGTATCTGGAGGACGGTTAGACATGCTCCGCGCCGTCCTCGATCGGCACGACCAGAGTTCACCGGGTTCGAACGGCCGCCTCGGCGCGCCGAACGGTGATGGTCGCCCGTCGACGACCCGCCCGTCTGCGACCCGCCCGTCCGAGACCCGTCCCGCGACGTTCTCGGTGCCCTCCGCCTTCCGCGGCCGTTCGCTCGCCACCACGGCGCTGGCGGTGATGACAGCGCTGTTCCTCGCCGCGCCGGCCGATGCGGCGACGCAGGAGGAGAAGCCGGCGACGCAGAAGCTGAAGCCGGCCGCGCAGAAGGCGAAGCCGACGGCGCAGAAGGCGAAGCCGGCGGCGCCGAAGGTGAGGCCGGCGATCCCGGCGGCGGTGAAGCCGCTCGAGACCAAGCCGACGACGCGCGATCCCCACATGGTGGTGGAGGCCGATCAGGTCGTCTACGACAACGACGCCGACATGGTCACGGCGATCGGTCGGGTGCAGATCTACTACAAGGGCAACACGCTCACCGCGCGCAAGGTGATCTACCAGCGCACCGCCAAGCGGGTGATCGCGGAGGGCGACGCCCGGCTCGTCGACAAGGACGGCAACGTTCTGACCTCGCCGAAGCTCGACGTCTCCGACGGCTTCGTCGACGGCTTCGTCCAATCGCTGCGCATCGACACCATCGACCGGTCGCGATTCGCCGCGGAGAGCGCGACGCGTTCGGGCGGCGACGTCACCGTCTTCGAGAAGGGCGTCTACACCGCCTGCCAGACCTGCGTGAACGAGCCGACCAAGCCGCCGTTCTGGCAGATCAAGGCGGCGAAGATCATCCACAAACAGAAAGAGAAGACCGTCTACTACGAGGACGCGCGCCTCGAGATGATGGGCATGCCGATCGCCTGGGTGCCGTTCTTCCAGCATCCGGATCCGTCGGAGACCCACAAGACCGGCTTCCTGATGCCGCGGGTGATCAACTCCGGCAAGCTCGGCCTCGGCATCCAGGTGCCGTTCTTCTGGGCGCCGACCTCCGACTGGGATGCGACCTTCTCGCCGGTGGCGATGACGCGCCAGGGTGTGCTGCTCGATCTCGAGGTACGGCACAAGTTCGAGTCCGGCTTGGTGACCGCCCGCATCCTCGGCATCGACCAGACCGATCGGCGCGCCTTCGAGTTCACCAGCGGCGATCGCGAGCGCCGCGGCGCGTTCCTGACGACCGGCAAGTTCTCGATCAACGAGAACTGGAGCTGGGGCTGGGACGCGACGCTCGTCTCCGACCGTCGCTTCCTCACCGACTACCACCTCATTCCCTACAGCGCCGATCGTACGATCTCGACCGTGTTCCTCACCGGCCAGGGGCTGAGGAACTATTTCGATGCGCGGCTCTACCGGTTCTCGGTGTTCAACGACGATCTCGCCTACGACAAGTACGGCAACATGCTGCTGTTCGGCTCCGGCACCAACCTGCAGGACAAGCAGCCGGTGGTGCATCCGGTCGTCGACTACGATTTCGTCTCCGAACATCCGGTGGCCGGCGGCGAGGTCTCGGCGCATCTCAACCTGACCAGCCTGACGCGCGACAAGACCGACATCGACACCTACGGGCGGGTGCTCGGCATCGCCGGCACCTTCACCCGCGTCTCCGGCATGGTCGGTTGGCGGCGCGAGATCATCGACGATTTCGGTCAGGTGGTGACGCCCTTCGCCTCGCTGCGCGGCGACGTCTTCTTCGACAAGTCGGCCGATCCGACCCTGGTCGGCTTCGTAAACGACGGGACTCTGGCGCGCATCACGCCGACCCTCGGCCTCGAATACCGCTTCCCGTTCGTCGCCCAGACGAGCTTCGGGGCTCACACCTTCTCGCCGATCGCCCAATTGGTGGTGCGGCCGAACGAGCAGTGGATGGGCAAGCTGCCGAACGAGGACGCGCAGAGCGTCGTGTTCGACGACACCACCCTGTTCCGGCCCGACAAATTCGCCGGCTGGGACCGTTCGGAAGGCGGCACGCGGGTCAACGTCGGCGGCCAGTACACGTTCCACGGCCCCGCCGGCGGATCGCTGTCGGCGCTGTTCGGCCGCTCCTACCTGCTCGCCGGGGCGAACTCCTTCGCCTATCCCGACTATACGACGCTGATGACCCAGGCGGCGCTCGGGCGGCCGGTGCCGCTCACCGCCTACGGGTCGGGTCTCGAGACCAACGCCTCCGACTGGGTCGCCCGCGTCTCGCTGGACAGCGCCTCCGGCTTCCGCGTCGGCGCGCAGACGCGCTTCGACCAATCCGACTTCACGCTCAATCGCGCCGATATCCAGGCGACGGGCACCAGCGGCCCGCTCACCGCCGGCGTCGGCTGGGCCTATCTGAGGACGCCGCGTGAACTCTACGATCTGCTCACCGCCTACGACGCGGCCGGCGTGGCGGGCGCCGCGGCGATCCGCAACGCGTTGAAGGATGCGCGGTCGGAGCTGCAGACCCACGCCAACCTGCGTCTGTCGACGAACTGGCGCCTCTACGGTGGCCTGCGCTACGATCTGAAGAGCAAGTTCATCTCGGGCAACAGCCTCGGCATCGGCTACGACAACGACAGTTTCTCCGTCTCGCTGTCCTACAGCGACGCGACCTACACCGCGGTCGACACCTCGACCCTCCCGGTGACGGTCGGTTCGGTGCACGACCAGACCTTCTACCTGCGCTTCGGCTTCCGCACGCTGGGCGACGGCCAGCTGTCCAACAGTCTGTCGACGACGAACTGAGCCGTCGCTGCGACGGCTCGGCCGAACTTGGCGGCGAACACGATCTCGCCATGCCTTCGATGGATACATGAGCGAGAAACACGTCGTACTCGCCGGACCGTCCGAGGCGAACGACGACAATCGGCCCGACGGCCGCCATGCGAGGAGGGACGACGGGATCATGCAGAGACGAAACCGGGCAACCGCCTTCGCCACCTTCTTCGCCGGCGCGACGATCGCCCTTCTGGTTTCGACCGTCGGCGCGCTCGCCCAGACGTCGATCAAGGTGGTGGTCAACGGTGAGGCCATCACCTCCAACGAGATCGCCGTCCGAGCCCGCTTCCTGCGTCTCGTCGACCGCTCGACCACCGCCGCCTCGGTCACTCGCGCGGCGATGGAGGAACTGGTCGAGGAGAGGCTGAAGTTGCAGGAGGCCAAGCGCGTCGGGATGACCGTCTCGGATGCCCAGGTCGACGGCGCTTTCGCCGGCATCGCTCAACGCATGAAGGCCACACCGGCGCAGCTCGCCCAGGGCCTCGCGGCGCAGGGCATCTCGGCGGACACGCTGAAGAGCCGCATCCGTACCCAGATGGTCTGGCAACAGCTGGTGATGGGACGTTTCTCCAAGGAAATCGCCGTCTCGGACAGCCAGATCGTCGACGCACTGTCGAAGAAGGACGGCGGCAAGGCGGTGCAGGACGCCGCGACCGGTACCACCGCCGAATACAACATCCAGCAGGTGATCTTCGTCGTGCCGGCCAAGGGCGGCGACGCCGCCGGGCGTCTGCGCGAGGTGGAGGCGTTGCGCAGCCGGGTGTCGGGGTGTTCCGGCCTCGTCGACATCGTCAAGCCGATCAAGGAAGCGCTGGTGAAGAACCTCGGCAAGCGCACCGCCGACGAACTCCCGGAGAACTTCCGCGCAGAACTCGCCAAGATGGAGGTCGGCAAGCTGTCGAAGCCGAACCGCTCGGCGATCGGCTACGAGATGCTGATCATCTGCGACAAGCGTGAGGTCGCCGGCGACTTCTCGATCCGCTCGAAGGTCGAACAGGACCTGCGCAATCAGGAAGGCGAGGTCTATTCGCGGCGCTACCTGAACGACCTCCGGCGCATCGCGGTGATCGAATACAAGAAGTGAGCGAGGTCCCGTCCGTGGCCGATGCCCGTGCCCTCCCCTTGGCGCTCACCATGGGCGAGCCCGCCGGCGTCGGGCCCGACGTGACGCTCGCGGCCTGGATGCGCCGGCAGGCCGATCGCCTGCCGGCCTTCCACGTGGTCGGCGATGCGGCGTTCCTGCGCCGCCGCGCCGCGCTGCTCGGGTTCGACGTGCCCGTCCACGAAGAGCCGGCGCAGGAGAAGATCGCGGCCTTCGCGACCGGGCACCCCGCGGCCCATCTCCGCCGGTCCGGCCTCCCCGAGCCGGGACGGCCGACGATCGGCGATGCGGCGGCGGTGATCGCCTCGATCGAGGCCGCCGTCGAAGAGGTCCGGCTCGGCCGCGGCGCGGCGGTCGTCACCAATCCGATCCACAAGCACGCGCTCTACGACGCCGGCTTCACCCATCCCGGCCACACCGAGTTCCTCGGCGATCTCGCCGGACGCTTCGCCGTGCCGGCCGACGGCGGGGCGTGGCGGCCGGTGATGATGCTCGCCGGACCCGATCTGCGCACCGTGCCGATCACCGTCCACGTCTCGCTCGCCCGGGCGGTCGAGGATCTCTCGACCGATCTGATCGTCGAGACGGCGCGCATCGTCGAGGCCGATCTGAGGCGCCGCTTCGGTCTCGTCGCGCCACGGCTGGTCGTCGCCGGACTGAACCCGCACGCCGGCGAGGACGGGGCGATGGGGCGCGAGGAGATCGAGGTGATGCGGCCGGCGATCGAGCGGCTGCGCACCGAGGGGATCGACGTGCGCGGGCCGCTGCCGGCCGATACGCTGTTCCACGCGCGGGCGCGGGCGGCCTACGACGTGGCGCTGTGCCCGACCCACGATCAGGCCCTGATCCCGGTCAAGACCCTCGCCTTCGACGAGACGGTCAACGTCACCCTCGGCCTGCCCTTCGTGCGCACCTCGCCCGATCACGGCACCGCTTTCGACATCGCCGGCACGGGCAAGGCCCATCCCGGCAGCCTGATCGCGGCGCTGAAGATGGCCGCTTCGATGAGCGGAGCGGCGTGATGGCGCAGATCGACGACCTGCCGCCGCTGCGCGAAGTGATCGCGGCGCACGGGCTGACGGCGCTGAAGTCGCTCGGCCAGAACTTCCTGCTCGACCTCAATCTCACCGCCCGCATCGCCCGCTCGGGCGGCAAGCTCGACGGCGAGTTGGTGATCGAGGTCGGCCCGGGTCCCGGCGGGCTGACGCGGGCGCTTCTCGCCGAAGGGGCGCGCAAGGTGGTCGCCATCGAGCGCGACCGGCGCTGCCTCGACGCCCTCGCCGAGATCGCGGCGCATTATCCCGGCCGGCTCGAGGGGATCGCGGGCGATGCGCTCGCGGTCGACTTCGCGGCGATCGTCGCGGCGGGTGCGGCGGCGCCCCGCGGCGCTCGACCTCGAGTTACAGGCGTTCCTCCGCGACCTCGAGGCCGGCCTGCCCGCCGAGGCAGCCGCAGTCGAGCCCGACATCGCGCGACGCACGCTGCCCCACTGGCTCACGCACGTCGTCGAGGCGTGGATGCGCGACCGGCTCGCGACCTGGCGGCGCGCCGTGCTCGAGGAGCTCGCCGAGCTCGAGCTCGACGAGGTGGTCCACGCGGAGCTGCTGGTCCCCGCGCTCCAACCCGCGTCGGTGCACG
>CALMYM010000283.1 GCA_937873675.1 uncultured Alphaproteobacteria bacterium
GACGAGTCCGAATTTCATCGGCCGAGTATGAGAGGCGTCCGGCACAGCGATGCGAGACGACCGCCGCCGCAGCCTCACTCCTCGGTCCAGTCGCCGGTCGGCGTCGGAAAGCCGAGGCCGGAGGAGGTGATGCGCAACAGCCGCGACAGGCTCGGCGCGGCGCGTCCGCCGTGGCTCGGCGGCAGCACCACCGCATCGGCGCGCAGCGTGTGGATGTCGGCCCGCGACATCCGCCCGACGAGATCGCCGTGGCCGGCGAAGCGGTCGGGGATGCGCGACTTCAGCGCCTCGAGATGGCGGCGCGAGATGATCAGCCCCTGTTCGCGCAAGGGTCGGCCGAAGAGCGCTCCGGCGAACCCGACCACCCGCTCGGCGATCCGCGGCCGCCAGCCGAATTCGTCGTAGACGACGCGGAAGGTACCGACATGGGTGTCGGTCCGGCCCGCCCGATCGCTGCGATCGATGAAGGTGGCCGCCTCACGGTACCAGTCGGTGTCGAGATAGACGTTGGGCGCCAGGATCAGGAACCACGGCGCCCGGCGCGCCAGGTGGACGCCGGCGCTGACCCGGGTCAGCCAACCGCCGGAACTCTCCACCAGCGAGCAGCCGGCGGCATCCGCCACGATCCGCGTGCCGTCGGTCGACGCCGCATCCGCCACCACCACCTCGCGGACGATCCCCTCCGCCGCAGCCGGCACCAGCGACGCCTGCGTGCGCGCGAGTCCTTCCTCGGAATTCTGGGTGGGGATGACGACGGACAGCATGGATCTCGGGGTCCTCGGGCGACGAACCGCGAACGCCGACGCTCACGGCTCGGTACCGTCTCTTACACGCCCCCCGATCCGGCGACCAGCCGGAACAGACTGGCGAATCGACGAATTTCAGAGCATGTTCTTGTAATGTTCCCGCGAACGTTCCAAGATCGGACCATGAGACGCGCCGCCACCCGTAGACCTGCTCCCAGCGTAGCTTCGCCCGAGGGCATCGACGGCGAACGCCCCGCCCGCGACATCTCCGCCGACCGTTTCGTCGAGCGCTCCGAGAGCGGCGCACCGGGCTTCCGCGAGAGCGGCGACGGCGGCGTGGCAGGCGGCGCGGTGGTGCTCGATGCGCGCATCGAAGCCGAGCGCCGTCGCGGCCGCGGCGCCATCGCCAACCCCTCCGGCCGTTACGAGAGCGAGAGCCGCGTCGCCTTCGACGACGGTTGGGGCTCGCTCGACGAGCTGCCGCCCTTCGCCACCGAGGTGACGATCGAGAAGCCGAAGACCATCCTCACCCGCAATTCCTCGCCCGATGTCCCCTTCGATCGCTCGATCAACCCCTACCGGGGCTGCGAACACGGCTGTTCCTATTGTTTCGCCCGTCCGACCCACGCCTACATGGGCCTGTCACCCGGTCTCGACTTCGAGAGTCGCCTCTTCGTCAAACCCGACGCCGCGCGCCTCCTCGAACGCGAGCTCGGCGTCGCCGGCTACACCTGCCGGCCGGTGGCCATCGGCACCAACACCGACCCCTATCAGCCGATCGAGCGGCGCTTCCGGCTGATGCGCGAGATCCTCGAGGTGCTGGAGCGCTGCGGCCATCCCGTCACCATCGTCACCAAGTCGGTGCTGGTGCTGCGCGACGCCGACATCCTCGGCCGCATGGGCGAGAAGGGGCTCGCCAAAGTGGCGCTGTCGGTGACCAGTCTCGATCGCCGCCTGTCGCGCTCGATGGAGCCGCGCGCCTCGGCGCCGGAGAAGCGGCTCGCCGCCATCCGCGGGCTGGCGGAAGCCGGCGTGCCCGTCGGCGTCATGGTGGCGCCGGTGATCCCCGCCCTCAACGACGCCGAATTGGAGCGCATTCTCGAGGCGGCGGCAGAGGCCGGGGCGCGCGAGGCCGGCTACATCCTGCTGCGCTTGCCGCTCGAAGTGTCGGAGATCTTCAAACAGTGGCTGCTCGAGCACCATCCCGACCGCTATCGTCACGTCCTGTCGCTGTTGCGCTCGATGCGCGAGGGCAAGGATTACGATGCTGTCTGGGGCCGGCGGATGCGCGGTCTCGGCCCCTATGCCGCGACCTTGCGCAAGCGCTTCGAGGCGGCGACGCGCCGGCTCGGCCTCGAGGGCGGGCGGAGCGTCGCCACCCTGCGCACCGATCTCTTCGTGCCGCCGCTCGGCGACGGCCGCCAACTGTCGCTGTTCTGATTTCGAGGTTCCCCGATGAAGCTGCGCCTCTCCCTCGTCACCCTCGGCGTCGCCGACATCGCCCGCGCCCGCGCCTTCTACGAGGCGCTCGGCCTGGAAGCCGGCGCGATGAGCAACGAGAGCGTCGTGTTCTTCGACATGGACGGGGTGATCCTCGCCCTCTACGGCCGTGAGGCGCTCGCCGCCGACGCCCGCCTCGCGGCGGACGGCGAGGGCTTCGCCGGCGTGACGCTCGCCTGGAACCTCGAAAGCGAAGCTGCGGTCGATGCCGCCTTCGCCGCGGCGCTCGCCGCCGGGGGGAGTGCGGTGAAGCCGCCGGAGAAGGTGTTCTGGGGCGGCTATTCGGGCTATGTCCGCGATCTCGACGGCCACCTCTGGGAGGTCGCCCACAACCCCTTCTTCCCCCTCGACGCGAAGGGCGTCACCCACCTGCCGGAGACCGCCGCATGAGAGGCCGCCCGAAGAAGACCGCGACCGGCACGGCGTCGCCGAAGTCCGGTCCGGACGACACCCACGAACGCGAGCACGGCTTTCCCGCCGCCCGCATCGCCGGGGTCGACGAGGTCGGCCGCGGGCCGATCGCCGGTCCGGTCGTCGCCGCCGCGGTGATCCTCGACCCGGCGCGCGTCCCTGCGGGGCTGAACGATTCGAAGAAGCTGAGCGAGAAGGTGCGCGAGCGCCTGTTCGACGAGATCTGCGCCCACCATGCGGTGGCGATCGCCCTCGGCTCGGTCGAGCGGATCGATGCGACCGACATCCGCGCCGCCACGCTCGACGCCATGCGCCGCGCCGTGAACGGCCTCGCCACGTCGCCCGACCACGTGCTCGTCGACGGCATCGACGTGCCGCCGGGATTGCCGTGCGCCGGAACCGCGATCAAGGGCGGCGACGGTCGGTCGATCTCCATCGCCGCCGCCTCGATCGTCGCCAAGGTGCTGCGCGATCGGTTGATGAACCTGGCGGCCCGGGAACACCCCGGCTACGGCTTCGAACGCCACAAGGGCTACGGCGTCGAGGCCCACATGGCGGCGCTCGACGACCTCGGCGCCTCGCCGCTGCATCGCACGAGCTTCGCACCGGTTGCCCGCGCGGTGGCGGCGAAACGGGGCGGCTAGAGGGGAGGAAAATGGATTATGTCGATATTGTAGGAACCGGAGCGATAGAAGGCCTCAGGAAGCGAGACCTTGCCCGATGAGCAGTGAGGGCAGCGTTGGAATTTTGTATCGTATCGGTGTTTTGGCCGTGGATCACTTCGGTTGATTGAAGGCTATGCCCGTCGCCTGGATCCCGGACCAGCAGTTTTTTGCGACTGAGAAGGGGTCGTCAAAGACCTTTACGGAATGAATTGCCGAGTACCCACGCTCGGCCGCTTGCTTCTTCATAAGTGCGATCGCGTTCTCACGCGACGGAGAAGTGTCCCATACCTTATTTTTACATGAGTACCCGGTCACTTCCTGATCGATAGCGCTGGCGGCGGGGCCGGTTTCGACGATCTCCACTGTGGGGGTGTCCGGGATCACGGTTGGCCCACTCAACCCGGTGTGAATGGGACCGATATCCGAATTCTGAGCAATCGTGCCGCAGCCTGGCAAGCCAATCGCTAACGATAGCCCGAGCACCAAAAAGTTGGGTGTACGCATTCTGCCCTCCATGGTTTTTTTCAAATAACCATGGAGGGATGGGCTTGTCGACAGAATGGCCTACGGCCGAATAACCGCTCGTCTCACAGGCCCGAGATCGCCTCGGCCACCGCCTTTTCGGCGACCGCGTCGACCGAAGCCTTCGCCGATTTGGCGGTGCGATCGTTGGCCGGCGTCGCGGTCCCACCGCCACAGGCCTTGGCGAGTTCGGAGAAGCCGGCCTTCTCCAGCGCCGCCAGTCCGTCGCGCCGGCCGCGTCGGTTGGGCAGCGGATCGGGCAGGGCAGGGGTGACGGCGATCGCCGCGACATCGCCCGCCGGCAGTCCCGCCTGCATGCCACCGGCGACGACCAGGGCGCGATACCAATCATAGGGCGCCAGCGCCGGGGTCTCCTCGCGGGCGAGATAGACCGACACGTCTGAGATGGTCTCGCCGTCGGCACCGGTGACGACGAAATCGTCGTGACGCAGATAGACCGGCGGATCGCGATCGACGCCTTCGGCCTTGTCGAGCGCGTCGCGCTCGCCGACCGGGATCTCGTAGAGCCGTCCGTGGACGACGTCGCTCTCCTCGCCGCGGATCAGCGTCGCCTTGCCCGAGCCGTCGAAGGACTTGGAGTGAAAGGCGAGCCGCCATCCGGCGACATGGACGACACCCTTCGGTTCGGCGCTCGGACAGCGCGCGGCGAGCCGTTCGGCGAGCAGATTGGAGCCGTAGGCGAAGTACAGAAAACGCGGCATGGTCACCTCGGTTCGGCCGTTCCTGGTCGACGAAGTAACCGGAGAAACCGGCGACAAGGCGGCGACGAGATGGCGAGGCCGGGCAGGGGAGGCGCCCCCCGTAACCCGGCATGGCCGCCGCGTTCGGCGACCCTCGCCCCGCGGTCGGCGGCGGCGCTCGCCCGCGCCGTTCGGCTCGTACCCGTCGAAAAGGACGAAGCCCCCGTCTCTCTCGAGACGCGGGCTTCGGATCTTGCGTATGTCGCGCGGCTCAGTTGAGCTTGGCGGCCACTTCGGCGATGCCCTTGGCGACGAGGTCGCCGCCGGTCTTGCCGGCCACCTGGGTGGCGAGCAGCTTCTCGGCGGCGGCCACGGCGACGTCGGCGGCGCGCGAACGCACCTCGGCGACGGCCTGGGCTTCCGCCTGGGCGATCTTGGCTTCGGCCGCCTTGGTGCGGCGAGCGATCAGCTCGTCCAACGCCTTGTTGGCTTCGGCGGTGGCGATGTCGGCGAGCTGCTTGGCTTCGGCGACGATCGACTGCGCCTCGAGCTCGGCGTCGGCGGCCTTCTGCTTGTAGGCGGCGAGCAGGCTCGCGGCTTCCTCGCGCAGGCGCTTGGCCTCGGAGAGTTCGCTTTCGATCGCGGCGACCTTGCCGTCGAGCGCGGCGGCGATCTTGGCGGGAACGCCGAGGTAGGCGATCACGCCGAAGAAGATCAGCAGCGCGACGAAGGCCCACAGGGTGGCGAGAGAGGTTGCGTCCATCGGTCCCTCCTCACTTGGCCGTGACGGCGGCGATCGCCGCGGCGACGTCGGAACGAGAGATGCTCTCGCCGGTCAGCGTGGAGACCAGGGTCTCCGCCGTGTCCGTGGCGATCCCGTCGACCTCGGCCAGAGCCTTGGCCTTGATGCCGGCGATGGTGGTCTCGGCCGCGGCGATCTTGGCCGACAGACCGGCCTCCGCCTCGTGACGCTTGGCGTCGAGCGAAGCATTAAGCGCGGCGCGGGTGTCCGAGGCGATCGCCTGGGCCTTCTGGCGGGCTTCGGCGAGCGACTTCTCGTAGGCCGCACCGGCGGCTTCGGAGTCGGCCTTCAGCTTGTTCGCCTCTTCGAGATCCTTGGCGATCTTGTCGTGGCGCGCCTCGAGGATGCCGCCGATGCGCGGCAGCACGACCTTCGACATCAGCACGTAGAAGAGGCCGAAGGTGATCGCGAGCCAGAGGATCTGCGACGCGAAGGTCGAGCTGTCGAACGGGGGGAAGGCCCCGCCGTGCTCGGCGCCCGCGTGTTGCACCTCGGCCGTGGTGTTGACGTTGCTTGCCATCTCGACCGTCCCGGATGATCCGACCCCGCGCGAGCGCGCAGGATCCACGGAAGATCACCGGCCGTCCGCGCGGGACGGCCGGAGATTCGTGATGTTCTCGTTCGCCGGACGGATCAGGCGAAGAGCAGGATCAGCGCGACGAGCAGCGAGAAGATGCCGAGCGCTTCGGTCACGGCGAAGCCGAAGATCAGGCGGCCGAACTGGCCGTCGGCAGCCGCCGGGTTGCGCAGAGCGCCGGCGAGGTAGTTGCCGAAGATGGTGCCGAGGCCGATGCCCGCACCGGCCATGCCGAGGGTGGCGATACCGGCGCCGAGGTACTTCGCAGCTTGCGGATCCATGGGAATGCTCCTTCGGTGGGATAGAGTTGAACTTCGGATTTCCTCGGCGGTCCCCGGGCCTCAGTGGCCCGGATGGATCGCGTCGTTCAGGTACATGCAGGTCAGCACGGTGAAGACGTAGGCCTGCAGGAAGGCGACCAGGAATTCGAGCGCGGTCAGCGCCACGGCCATCGCCAGCGGCAGAACCGAGCCCGCCATGCCGGCGACGCCGGCGGCCGAGAGGGTCACGACGAAGCCCGCGAAGACCTTCAGCGTGATGTGGCCGGCCAGCATGTTGGCGAAGAGACGGACGGAGAGGCTGATCGGCCGGGAGAGGAACGAGATCACCTCGATCATCGTCACCAGCGGCACCAGCGCGGCCGGCACGCCCGACGGCACGAACAGGCCGAAGAAGTGGAAGCCGTGCTTCCAGATGCCGTAGACCACCACCGTCGTGATCACCAGCATCGCCAGACAGAAGGTGACGATGATGTGCGACGTGATGGTGAAGAAGTACGGGATCATGCCCAGCAGGTTGGCCACCAGCACGAACATGAACAGTGAGAACACCAGCGGGAAGAACTGCATACCGGCCTTGCCGGCGGCATCGCGCAGGGTGTTCGCCACGAAGGAGTAGGACATCTCGGCGACGAGCTGCCAGCGGTTCGGCACCATCGACCGGCCCGACGAGGCCATGACGAGGAACAGCGTCGCGACGATCACCGTCGCCGCCATGAACAGCGACGAGTTGGTGAAGGAGACGTCGTAGTGGCCGAGGTTGATCGGCACGAGCTTGGTGATGTGAAACTGATGGATCGGATCGACCTTGTCGGCAGCCACCTGTCAGTCCCCGTCTCTTGTTGGCCGTCGATCGCACGATCGACCACCGCACGCGCCCCCCGATCGGGCCGCCCCCTTCGGATCCGCGACCCCGTGGAGCCCGACCCGTTCGAATTCCGCCGCTCCCTCAAGGAGCCGGCCGGTCGCTGTCGCGATTCGGCCGCTGCGTCTCTTGTTCCGAAGGCTCGCGCAACCGCGCGCCGGCCTCCGCCACCTTCCCCTCGGCGCGCAGGACGTTGAGCACGCCCGCGGCGAAGCCGAGAAGGAGAAACACGATCAGCGCCCAGGGAGTGGTCCCCGCCGCCTTGTCGATCCCCCACCCGATGCCGGCGCCGACGATCACGCCGGCGACGAATTCGGAGGCGACCTTGGTCGCCTGCGCGAAACCGGAGGACTTCCCCCGCCGGTTCGCCGCTTCCTCCGCCGCCCGATGCGCCTCGAGGCTCTCGCCGAGACGCTCCAGCCGCTGCCGAAGCTGCCCTTCGCGGTCGTTCGTCGACGAGGGCCGCGATCCCGCGGGGTTCGCATCGGTCGGTCGTTCGACCATGTCCGGCACCCCCGCATTGCGCGCCCACGCCTCGAAACGCGGGAACGTCACCGTCCCACCCCGAAGTCGGGCGCACCATAGTGGTGGCGAGATATCGTGTCAAGGACACCAGACTTTAGTTCAAGCAATTGAAAAGACAGGGAAAAAGCCGCACTCCGAAAGAGGGTTGCGCCGCTTCGTCACAGCCTTTCGGAGGGGGTGGCGTCGCGAAGGCGCCACGACCGGTTCGGTTGCGCCTCATGCGGAGTTCGGAAGTACTCATCCGAACTCCGTATTCCGTCCGTCGAAAAGGTCCTGTCCATACAAGGGCCTTGTCGACGGGATGGAACCGGCATCGCGAAGCGATTTGCCGGATCCCGTATCAAGCGGTCTCGAGAATCCGTTCGGCGCGTTCGAGATCGACCGAGACGAGCTGCGAGATGCCCCGTTCCGACATGGTGACGCCGAACAGGCGATTCATCCGCGCCATGGTGATCGGATTGTGGGTGATGACGACGAAGCGGGTGTCGGTGACGCTCGCCATCCGGTCGAGAAGGTCGCAGTAACGCTCGACATTGGCGTCGTCGAGCGGCGCGTCGACCTCGTCGAGCACGCAGATCGGCGCCGGATTGGTGAGGAACACCGCGAAGATCAGGGCGAGGGCGGTGAGCGCCTGTTCGCCGCCGGAGAGCAACGTCATCGTCGTCGGCTTCTTGCCCGGCGGCTTGGCGACGATCTCGAGGCCCGCCTCCAGCGGATCCTCCGATTCGATCAGCTGCAGCTCGGCTTCGCCGCCGCCGAAGAGATGGGTGAAGAGCGAGCGGAAATGGCCGTCGACCGTGTCGAAGGCCGCCATCAACCGCTCGCGCGCCTCGCGGTTGAGGTTGGAGATGCCGGTGCGCAGGCGGCGGATGGCCTCGACCAGCTCGTCGCGCTCGCCGGCGAGCACGTCGCGCCGCTCCTCGACCTCCTGCGCCTCGTCGTCGGCCCTGAGATTGACCGCACCGAGACGCTCGCGTTCGAGCTTCAGCCGTTCGAGCCGCCGTTCGACCGCGATCTCCTCGGGCAGCGGCGCCTCCATGTCGATGCCGGCGAGGGAGGCGAGGCCGATCGGCTGCACCTCGAAGGTCTCGGCGATCCCCGCTTCGATCTCCATCCGCCGCGCCCGCGCCGCGGCGTGGCGTTCCTCGGCGCGCCCTTTGACCTCGCGCGCCGACGACAGCGCCTCGAGCGCGGTGCGGGCGACGCGATCGGCCTCGCCCTGCGTCCGTTCGCCGGCGGCCAGCGCGTCGGCCGCGGCGGTGCGATTCGCTTCCGCCGTGCCGATCTCGTCGAAGAGGCGACGGCGCGCCTCCCCGATGTCCCCCGGCCGTTCGGTCAGCGCTTCCTGCTCGGCTTCCGCCTCGGCCCGCCGTCCGGCGAGGACGGTGATCTGCGACGTCGCGGCGGCGGCGCGCGCCGTCCAGCCGGCACGCTCGCGGCCGATCGCCTCGAGCCGGCGCACCCGCATCTCCACTTCGCGCGCCAACCCCTGGCGGGCGGCGCGCAGTTCGGCGGCCACCGCCCGGTCGCGCGCCACTGCACCCTGCGCCGTCAGGATCTCGTGATCGAGCCGCGACGTGTCGGGCAGTTCGGCTTCCGCATCCGCCGCCTCGCGCCCGCGCGCCTCCGCCTCTTCCACTTCGCCGGCGAGGCGGGCGAGCGTCGCATCGAGGGCGGCGAGCCGGGTCGCGGCGAGTTCGGCCTCGCGTTCGAGCCGCGTCGCCCGGTCGCGCGCCTCCGCCTCGGTGCGCTGCGCCCGGCGCGAGGTCTCGCGGGTGCTGCGTTCGGCCTCCTCGGCCTCGCGAAGCAGGCGTTGCGCCTGTTCGAGCGAGGCGCGGCGGGACGCGAGGTCGCGCCGCGCCTCGACGATCTGGCCCTCCACCTCGAACAACCGGGTGCGGCTGGAGAGCCGCCGCGCCGCCGCTGTGGGGGCATCCGCCGCGGCGGAGAGCCCGTCCCACCGCCACAGATCACCCTCGCGCGACACCAGTCGCTGGCCGGGCGCCAGTTGTTTCTGCAGCCGCGCCCCGTCGGCGCGATCGACCAGGCCGATCTGGGCGAGGCGGCGGGCGATCACCGCCGGCCCTTCGACGTAGCGCCACATCGGCGTCGCTCCGCCGGGAAGCGACGGATCGCCGGCGGCACTGCCGGGGTCCGACCAGTGCACCGGCGCCGCCTCGTCGGTGGACACCTCGAGATCGTCGCCGAGTGCCGCGCCGAGTGCCGTCTCGTAACCGGCATCGACCCGCAGACGGTCGATGATCGGCGGCCACAGCGTCCCCGCGGCGACGTCGAGGATCTTGGCCAGCGTCTTGGCCTCCGCCTCCAGCCGCGATACCTCGCGCTCGCGCTCGGCCAGCGCCCCGCGCCCGCCCTCGAAGGCGTCGCGCGCCGCGTGCACCCGCTCTTCCGCCTCGGCCACCGCGGCGTCCGCTTCGACGCTCGCCGCCGCCGCGTCCTCGACCGCGAACCGCGCCGCCTCGAGCGCCTCGCCGTCGCCGAGGCTCTCGGCGAACCGGTCGCGTTCGACGCGCGCCGCGTCTTGGTCCCGGAGCAGGCGGCCGAGCCGCTCGGCCGCTTCCGCTTTCGCCCGTTCGAAGGCGCGCCGCCGCGCCTGAGCGTCCGCCGCCCGCGCCTGGATCTCGGCGAGCACCGATTCGGCCTCGCTCGCCTTCGCCTCCGCTTCCGCCAGCCGGTCCTCGGCCTCGGCGACCGAGGCCGCGACGTCCTCGTTCTCGGCGGAAAGAACCACCTCCTCCTCGGCGAGCCGATCGAGCGCCGCCGCCATGTCGGCGCCGAGCCGATCCTCGCGGGCGCGGTCCTCGTCGATCTGGCGGATGCGCCGTTCGAGTTCGCCGAGCCGGTCGCGCACCCGCCGCTCCTCGGAGTCGAGCTCCGCCGCCGCCAGCCGGAGGCGCTGCAGCGCCGCGGACGCCGCGGCTTCGGCGTCGCGCAGCCGCGGCAGGTCGTGCGCCGCCACCGCCTGATCGCGCGCCGCCCGCGCCTGGACCTCGGCCGTCTCGCCGACCGCCTTGTCGGCCTGGAGCAGATCGCGTTCGGCCTCGCTCACCCGCTCGCGCGCCTCGAGCAGACGCAACAGCGCGATGGTCGCCTCGGCCTGACGGATCTCGGCGGAGAGGTTGCGATAGCGTGCCGCCTGACGGGCCTGCCGCTTGAGGCTCTCCAGCCGTGTCTCGAATTCGGTGAGCACGTCCTCGACGCGCTCGAGGTTCTGCGAGGCGGCCTTGAGGCGGATCTCCGCCTCGTTGCGGCGCGAGTGCAGGCCGGAGATGCCGGCGGCCTCTTCGAGGATGGCGCGCCGCGCCGTCGGCTTGGCCGAGATCAGCTCGCCGATCTGGCCCTGGCGCACAATCGCCGGCGAGCGCGAGCCGGTGGAGGCGTCGGCGAACAGCAGCTGGACGTCGCGGGCGCGCACCTCGCGGCCGTTGATCCGGTAGTTCGATCCCGACTCGCGCTCGATCCGCCGCGTCACCTCGAGGATGTCGGCGTCGGCGTGCGGGGCGGTCACCCGCCGCTCGCGATTGTCGAGGAAGAGCGTGACCTCGGCCGTGTTGCGCGCCGCCCGCCGTGTGCTTCCGGAGAAGATCACGTCGTCCATGCCGGAGGCGCGCATGCTCTTGTAGGAGTTCTCGCCCATGACCCAGCGCAGGGCCTCGACGAGATTGGACTTGCCGCAGCCGTTGGGGCCGACGACGCCGGTCAGCCCCGGCTCGATCATGAACTCGGTCTGATCGACGAAGGTCTTGAAGCCGAGCAGCTTGAGCCGGGTGAAGCGCACCTCACCCTCCGCCGCCGTCGATCGAACCCGCGTCGCTCACCATCGGCCTCACTTCAGATAGGGCGCCAGAGCCTTGTCGAGCTCCTCCTTGGTGGAGATGCCCTTGGAGGCGCGGCCGTTGACGAAGAAGGTCGGGGTGCCGTCGATCTTGAACGCCTCCGAGCCGCGCTTGCGGATTTCGGTGAGGTCGTCGAGCAGCTTCTGGTCGGTGAGGCAGGTCTTGAAGCTCTCGTCGGTGAAGCCGATCTGGCGCGTCAGATTGCGCAGCGCCGTCACCGGATCGTCGGTCCTCACCCACACCGTCTGCTGCTCGTAGAACAGACCCAGCATGTCGAAGTACTTCTCCTTCGGCGAGCACCGGACCAGCATCGACGCGGCCGCGGCCAGCGGGTCGAGCGGGAACTCGCGATGGATGAAGCGCACCTTGCCGGTGTCGACGTACTTCTCTTTGAGGTAGTGGAAGACGTTCTTGTGGAAGTTGGCGCAGTGGCCGCAGGTCATGGACGAATATTCGATCACCGTGACCGGGGCGTCGGCATTGCCGAGGATCATGTCCGGCAGCGGGCCCGGCTTCAGCATCTCGGTCATGTCGTAGGCGCCCTGCGCGGCGGCCGGGCCGGCGGCGAGTGCGGCGGATCCGAAAGCGAGGAGCGCGGCGGAGCTTTCCAGGAAGCGGCGGCGGGAGGGCGTCACGGGCGAAGTATCCTCGAGTTGTCCGAAGGCTCGGAGAAAGGCGGGACCCATCCGTTCGGGCTCATCCGAGAAGGATCGGCCCGTCACGTCGGCTCGCTCAATCAATAGACCGATTGTGGCGAGACGTCGCCCCTCGCGCCCACCTCGCGCGATCGTTATCCGGGGAAAACCCGCTGTTTCGGCCCGTCATTTCGGCTTGCGCGAGCCCAACACCGCGCGGCCGAGGTCGATCAGCGCCCGTTTGAGGCCTTCGTCCTCGATTTCGGCGGTGATCTCGGCGACCTGCCCCTCCTGGGCGGCGGACAGCGCCGCGAGCCGCGGCGCCCGCGCCACCGCCGGCCGATGGATCGGCTTCTGCACGATCTTGAGGCGCGCGACGGCGGGAAAGCCGAAGACGGCGTTGATCCGCTCGACGACGGTCGGCGCCTCGTGCTGCAACAGGAGCGCCCGCGAACCCTCGCAGCGCACGATCAGCACCGCCGGTTCGAACCCCTGCTCGCCGCCGTCCTCGAGCCGGCGCGGCCACGACAGGCGCTCCGGCTGCGTCACCTCGGCGAAGACGGGGCCGACGATGTCGGCCCAGTTGCGGAAGAGATCGGTGGAGGCGAAACCGCGCTTCTTCGCCGCCGGCTTCAGCGCATCGCCGACGAGATCGGCGACGGCCCGCGCCCCGCGCCGGCCGCGCGGGCGAGGAGAAACGTCGTCGGTCGGATCGTGGGGCGTCGCCATGGGCCGGACGATGGACGCGGTTTCTGCCCGAAACAAGGCCGAGGAGCCGCCTCACCCCCTTTTCCCGGCGTCGTCCCCACGTTACCTCCGCTCCATGCCCGCCTTCGACGCCGCCGCCCTCCTCGTCTGGTACGATCGCCATCACCGCCGCCTGCCGTGGCGGGTGAGCCCTCCCGACCGCGCGGCCGGCGAGATCGCCGATCCCTATCGGGTGTGGCTCTCCGAGATCATGCTGCAGCAGACGACGGTCGCCGCGGTGAAGAGCTACTTCGAGGCCTTCACCGCCCGCTGGCCCTCGGTGGCCGATCTCGCGAGCGCCGACGAGACCGAGGTGATGAAGGCCTGGGCCGGCCTCGGCTATTATTCCCGTGCCCGCAATCTCCATGCCTGCGCCCGCGCCGTCGTCGCCGATCACCGCGGTCGCTTCCCCGCGACCGAGGAGGCCCTGCGCCGGCTTCCCGGCGTCGGCCCCTACACCGCCGCGGCGATCGCCGCGATCGCCTTCGATGCGCCCGCGACCGTGGTCGACGGCAACGTCGAACGCGTCGTCGCCCGCCTCTTCGCCGTCGAGGCGGAGATGCCGACGGCGAAGCCCGAGTTGCGCCGCCTCGCCGCGACGCTGACGCCGGACGCCCGGCCCGGTGACTTCGCCCAAGCGATGATGGATCTCGGCGCCACCGTCTGCACCCCGAAGAAGCCGGCCTGTGCGCTGTGCCCGTGGTCGGCGCCATGCGCCGCCCGCGCTCTCGGCTCCCCCGAGATCTTCCCGCGCCGCGCCGCCAAGCCGGCCCGGCCGACCCGCACCGGCACGGCCCATGTGGCGGTGCGCGCCGACGGTGCGGTGCTGCTGCGCCGTCGCCCACCGAAGGGCCTCCTCGGCGGCATGAGCGAACCGCCGGGCTCGCCGGGGCGGGAGGTCGGGGCCGCCGAGCCCGATGGCGATCCTTTGGCGCGACCGCCGCTCGCCGGCGCCTGGGTGCGGATGCCGACGCTGGTCGAGCACACCTTCACCCATTTCCACCTGCGCCTCGTCGTCCTGCGTGCCGACGTCGCCGCCGGCACGCCGGCGCCCGAAGGCCACTGGTGGTCGCCGTCGGACGAGATCGCCGGCGAGGCGCTGCCGACGGTGTTCCGCAAGGCGATCGCCGCCGCTCACGACGTCGCGTCGCCGCGTCGGGGAAGGTGAGGGGAGACGCGCCGCCTCAGCCGGCGCGGAAGGCGCTCAGCTTCTCGATCGCGCTCTCCGACAGCGGCGTCGAGCGTCGCGTCGTCTCGTCGGTCAGCACCACCACCGAGATGCCGCGTGCCGCCAGCACGCCGTTCTGGAACACCGCCTGCTCCAGCGACATCGACGAGCGGCCGATCTTGGCGACGCGCGTGCCGATCTCCACCGTGCCCGGCCAATTGATCTCGGCGACGAGGTCGATCTCCAGCCGCGCCAGCACCAGCGATTGCCCGGGCGCCAGAAAATCGCCGCCGCCGGCGAGCAACATCTCCACCCGCCCGGTCTCGAAGAAGGTGGCGAAGACGGCATTGTTGACGTGACCCTGCCGGTCGGTGTCGCCGTAGCGCAGCTTGTCGAAGGTGCGGGCGGGGTAGTCGTCGAGCGTCGGAAGCGTGGTCATGCGGATCTCGTCACGAGGAACGGCCGCGAAGGCCGTGGCGAGGGAACGATAGACGACGCCGACCGCCGCGTCTGCCGATCGCCCCGCAGGGCAGGGTCTCGCCGATCCGGCACATCCGAGCCGGCGCCGCGGCGTTCATCGAAGCGTCGTCGATGGTGTCGAGGATGCCGCCGCGCTTTTCACCCGTCATGGAGATGACCCGATGCGTCGCCTCGTTCTCGCCGCCGCGCTCGCCGCCGCCGTCACCTCGCCGGCCGCCGCCGTCGACGTCGGCGGTCCGCGTTCCTTCGCCTTCGTCGCCCTCGGCGACATGCCCTACAAGCTGCCCGACGACTACCCGCGCTTCGAGGCGCTGATCGCCAGGATCAACGCGCTGAAGCCGGCCGTCTCCATCCACATGGGCGACATCAAGGCCGGCTCGACCGTCTGCTCCGACGAGACCTTCCAGAAGGTCAAGGACGAGTTCGCCATGTTCGACGGCCCGCTGGTCTACACCGTCGGCGACAACGAATGGACCGACTGCCATCGCGAGAAGGCCGGCAGGTTCGATCCGAACGAGCGCCTGAACAAGGTCCGCGAGATGTTCTTCGCCGCGCCGAAGTCGATGGGCAAGAACGCCATCGCGCTCGAGCGCCAGTCCGACCTGATGCCGGACGTGAAGACCTGGGACGGCAAGCTCTTCGTCGAGAACACCCGCTTCGTCATGAACGGCGTGATGTTCGTCCAGCCCAACATCCCCGGCTCCAACAACAATTTCGAGACCCGCAGCCTCGACAACGTCAAGGAGTTCTTCGCTCGCGACGAGGCCAATCAGAAGTGGCTCACCGCCGCCTTCGAAAAGGCCACGGCGGACAAGCTCGGCGCCGTGGTGATCTCACTGCAGGCCGAACTGTGGGACATCAGGCAGTTCGAGCCGGAGGTGCCGCTCGCCTCCGGCTTCGTCAAGACGCTGAAGACCATCGAGAAGCAGGCCAAGGCCTTCGGCAAGCCGGTGCTGGTCATCAACGGCGACGCCCACTTCTTCCAGGTGACGCCGTTCCACGGCACCGACTCCAAGCCGGTTCCGGGCATCACCCGCCTGCAGGTGCCGGGCGAGAAGATCGTCGGCGCGGTGCGGATGATCGTCGATCCGGACGACGCCGACAAGCCCTTTGCCTTCCAGGAGATCGCCCGGATCCCGCCGGCGAAGAAGTGAGCTGTCGCGCGAAGCGGCACCGTGAGGAAAGCGAAGCCCCCGGGATCGGACCCCGGGGGCTTCGTCGTTTCGTTCCGAACCGCGCTCGATCGCCTCAGCCGGCGTCGCCCATCGTGGTGCGCATCTGGCGCCGAAGTTCGTCGATGACCAGCGGCAGGCCGTTGCGCGTCACGTGCCAGAAGGTCCAGCCGTTGCACGCCTCGGCCTCCTGGACGAGGGCGCCGATCCGGTGGATCGAACCGGTCCGGCCCAGCGCCTCCAGGCTGCCGTCGACCCGGACGCGGGCGAGGTGACGCCCCTTGGGGCCGTAGAGGATCTCGCCGGCCTCGATCAGACCGGCCTCGATCAGCGCACCGAAGGGCACGCGGACCTCCGCCTTCTTGCCCTTGGCCATCTCCAGCGACGCCGCGTCGTGCGGTACCACCGCGTCGATGCGGACGCGCGCCGCCTCGGCATAGGTCGCGTCGCGCTCGATGCCGACGAAGGAGCGGCCGAGCTTCTTGGCGACCGCGCCGGTGGTGCCGGTGCCGAAGAACGGGTCGAGGACGACGTCGCCGGGGTTCGACGAGGCGAGCAGCACCCGGTGCAGCAGCCCCTCCGGCTTCTGGGTCGGATGGACCTTGTCGCCGGCGTCGTCCTTCAGCCGTTCGCCGCCCGAGCAGATCGGGATCGTCCAGTCCGACCGCATCTGGGTGTCCTCGTTGAAGGCCTTCAGCGCGTCGTAGTTGAAGGTGTACTTCTTGGTGTCCTGGTCGCGACCGGCCCAGATCAGCGTCTCGTGGGCGTTCTGGAAACGACGGCCCTTGAAGTTGGGCATCGGGTTGGTCTTGCGCCACACCACGTCGTTGAGGATCCAGAAGCCGAGATCCTGGAGAATGGTGCCGACGCGGAAGATGTTGTGATAGCTGCCGATCACCCAGATCGTGCCGTTCGGCTTCAACACGCGGCGCACGGCGAGGAGCCAGGCGCGGGTGAAGGCGTCGTAGGCCTCGAAACTGTCGAACCGGTCCCATTCGTCGTCGACGGCATCGACGAGGCTCTGGTCGGGACGGTGCAGGGCGCCCGCGAGCTGGAGATTGTAGGGCGGATCGGCGAAGACCAGATCGACCGACTTCGCCGGCAGTTTCTCCAGTTCGGCGACGCAATCGCCGACGAGGATGCGGTCGAGATGGGGATGGAGTGCCGAGGCCTCGCGAGAAGAGAGGTCAGGCGAGCCCGTTCGGGCCGTCCGGATACGCGACTGGGGCATGAACGTACTCGCCTGATACGCGGCTACTGAACGCTACTCGATGCCGTCATGGTTACCGATCGCGGTAAAGGGCAGGTAAAGGGCGGGGCGACTTCACAGGAACGGGAGAACCCGTATCTCGCCCCTTCCCGGCGCACCGGCGCACTCCTAAAAGAGGGTGAGATCCCAGCCACCCGAACGAGTCGGATCCTCATGCTCGTCATCTTCGATTGCGACGGTGTGCTCATCGACAGCGAGATCGTCGTCGCCCGGCTCGAAGCCGAGGCGATGACCGGTCTCGGCCTGCCGATCTCCGTCGAGACCGTCTGTGCCCGCTTCGCCGGCACCACCACGCGGGAAGTCTGGGAGACGATCGAGCGCGAGCTCGGCCGGCCGCTGCCCGCCGGCTTCCTCGAGGCCCATCTCGCCCACGTCCGCAACGTCTTCGCCCGCGAACTGAAGCCGGTGCCGGGCGCCCATGCCATGGTCGAAGCGCTCGACCTGCCGTGCTGCGTCGCCTCGTCGACCCGCCTGCCGGCGCTCATCGACAACCTCGCCACCTGCGGCCTCGCCCATCTCTTCGACGGGCGCATCTATTCGGCGAGCCAGGTGAAGCGGGCCAAGCCCGCCCCCGACAACCTGATGTACGCCGCCTCGCAGATGGGCGCCGATCCGGCCGACTGTCTGGTGATCGAGGATTCGGTCGCCGGGGTCGCCGCGGCGCGCCGCGCCGGCATGGAGGTCGTCGGCTTCGTCGGCGGTGGTCACGTCACCGACGGCCTCGCCGACCGCCTGCGCGCCGCCGGCGCAGCCGAGATCTTCGCGAAACACACCGACCTGCCGCAGATCCTCGCCACGCATCTGCCGCGCGCGGCGGCGTGATCGCGCGCGCGACGACGGCAAGCGAATGGGCGAGACCGAGAGAAGTGGTCGACCGGCCTCGGGCCGGAGGGAGGCGAGGCGCATGTCGAACGGACCCGTCGACACCCCGAAGGGACGCCCCTTCGAGGTCTTCACAGAAGCGCCGGTCGCGGTGGCGCGACTGATCGAGCTCTACGACGAGGCGATCGCCTTCCTCAATCGCCGCTTCCGCGAGGTTCTCGACGGAACTCCGATCGAGGGCCGCATCCGCGCCTTCTATCCGGAACTGCGCATCACCATCGACACCCACGCCCGCCTCGACAGCCGTCTGGCCTTCGGCTACGTCCAGGCCCCCGGCGTCTATGCGACGACGGTGTCGCGGCCCGACCTCTTCGCCCATTATCTCGAGGTCCAGATCGGCCAGTTGCTGGCCAATCACGGCGTCGGCGTCGAGATCGGCTGGTCGGCGGTGCCGGTGCCGCTGCACTTCGCCCTGCGCTCCGACGAGGGCCTGTCCTTCGAGGCGGCCGATCGGCTCGATCGCCCGCTGCGCGACCTCTTCGACGTGCCCGATCTCGCCGTCACCGACGACGCCATCGTCAACGGCACGCTCGAGGTCGCGCCCGGCGAGCCCGGCCCGCTGGCCCCCTTCACCGCGCCGCGCGTCGACTATTCGCTCCACCGCCTCGCCCACTACACGGCGACGAAGCCCGAGCATTTCCAGAACTACGTGCTCTTCACCAACTACCAGTTCTACGTCGACGAGTTCATCGCCTACGCCCGCGCCGCCGTCGACGATCCGGCGGGCGACTACGAGGCTTTCGTCGAGCCCGGTAATCTCGTCTGGACGCGGGGGGCGACCGAGCCGGTCGAGGGCGCCGCGCCGCCGCGCCTGCCGCAGATGCCGGCCTATCACCTGACCCGCAAGGGCCATTCCGGCATCACCATGGTCAACATCGGCGTCGGCCCCTCCAACGCCAAGACCATCACCGACCACGTCGCGGTGCTGCGCCCCCATGCCTGGGTGATGCTCGGCCACTGCGCCGGCCTCAGGAATTCACAGAAGCTCGGCGACTACGTCCTCGCCCACGCCTATGTGCGCGACGACCACGTCCTCGATGCCGACCTGCCGCTGTGGGCGCCGGTGCCGGCACTCGCCGAAATCCAGGTGGCGCTCGAACAGGCGGTGGCCGAGATCACCGGGTTCACCGGCTGGGAACTGAAGACGGTGATGCGGACGGGCACCGTCGCCACCATCGACAATCGAAACTGGGAACTGAGAGACCAGCGCGAGCTGGTCGAGCGCTTCTCCCAGTCGCGCGCCATCGCCCTCGACATGGAATCGGCGACCATCGCCGCCAACGGCTTCCGCTTCCGCGTCCCCTACGGCACGCTGCTCTGCGTCTCCGACAAGCCGCTGCACGGCGAGTTGAAACTGCCCGGCATGGCGAGCGAGTTCTACCGCCGTCAGGTCGGCCAGCACCTCAGGATCGGCATCCGCGCCATGGAGAAGCTGCGCTCGATGCCGGCCGAGAAGATCCACTCCCGCAAGCTCAGGAGCTTCGAGGAAGTGGCGTTCCAGTGAGGCGCTCGGCCGCGATGTGATATCGTGATATCACTCGGTCCTCGGAGCGATCGTCGTTCGAACGGAGACGGCCCATGAACCAACTCGTCGTTCGTCGCCTACCGGAAGCGGTCAAGGAGGGATTGCGGGCGCGCGCCGGCCGTCACGGACGGAGTTTGGAAGCGGAAGTCCGCGACATCCTCGAACGCGCCGTGGCCGAGGAAAGGCGGACGGCGGTCGGTGCTCCGGGCCTCGGCAGCCGCATCGCGGCACTCTTCGCCGACACCTCGTTCGCTGCGGACACCGTCGTCGAGATCCGGGAGCCGGCGCGTATCGCCGATTTCAGCGAATGATCGTCGTCGACACCAACGTCCTCTCGGCGATCATGCGACCGCAGCGAGAGACCGCTGTCGTCGTCTGGTTCGACGCGCAGCAGGAAGCCGATCTCTTTCTGACGGCCGTCACCGTGTTCGAGGTGCGGGCCGGACTTCTCCGCCTGCCCGACGGTGCTCGCCGTCACGATCTCGAAGCGCGGCTGTCGATCCTCTTCACCGACCTCTTTCGGGGACGAATTCTGCCGTTCGACACGGCGGCAGCCGAAGCGACGACGGCGCTCGCCGAACGGCGACGGCGGGACGGACACGTGGTCGACGTTCACGACGGCTTCATCGCCGGGGTCGCGATCGCACACGGCGCGTCGATCGCGACCCGCAACACGCGCCATTTCGCCGATTGCGGCGTGCCGGTGATCGATCCTTGGGAGGTGTGATCCCTCACTTCGCCAGATCGATCGCGCCGTAGCAGTCCGGGCCCTTCCACTGGGCGGTGACGTGCTTCGCCGTCACCTTGCCGGAGAAGGTGACCGGACCCTTGGTCGCGGTGAAGCTGCCGTCCGCCTTGACCGTACCGGTGCCGGGCATGCCGACGCCCTCGTAGACGGCGCCGTCGAGGCGGATGTCGGAGCCCGAGACGATGGCATTCATCGAGGTGACCCCGGCGCACACCGGATCGCGCCCGCCGGCGACCGACGAAGCGCCGCGATAGACGCCGTCGGCGGCGGCCGGCGCGGCGGCGAGGAAGAGGGCGGTGAGAGCGAGCACGGTCGAACGCATGGGTCTCGGATCCTGGTTTGCGGCCCGGCGGGCGAAGGGTTCGAGGCGAGAGCTTAGAGCATGTTCCGATCGGGCTGAACCAGCTTGATCAACGAGAATTCGCAGCGATCGCAAATCGGAACGCCATCGCGTGGATGCGATCGGTCGCGGATCGTTCCGCACGATTTTCGCCGCCGCGTTCTCGCTCCGGCGCGAAGACCGTCGAAATCCGGTCGATACCGGGGTCGCCGTCGGTCGACCGATCGACGGTCGGATCGTTTTTCTACCGAGGGTGATCTCGCTCATGGCGCGTCCGGGGCGACGGTGCGACCATGCGCATCGTTCGGGCGAGAGGAGAAAGACCATGACCCCGAAATTGAAGATGTTGACCGTGGCGGCCGCGGCCGCCGTCCTGATGGCCTTCTCGACCGGCGCCGCCAACGCCTGGGCCTGCCACGCCAAGAGCCGTCTCGGCGAAGGCTGGGGCTATTCGCCCGACCGGCGCGTGGCCCAGCAGGAGGCGAAACTCAAGTGCCAGCTGACGACACCACGGCGGATGAGCTGCCGCATCGTCTCCTGCCGCAACGTCGGCCCGCGTTTTCTCGGCCGGTGACGTCGAGCCCGTGAAGTCTCGTGCTCTACCGGATTTCACGAGTTCCGTGTGACGCCGCGCCTCGTGCGGGTTCGGTGGATCGCTTCGTGACGACGTGTGTGTTCCGCGGGTCCACTGATCATCCGCGGTCGCTGATGTCGTCGCGGCCGCCGCCGAGGCCGACATGGCCGCGCAACACCGCCTCGGCTTTCGGCAGATAGGCGGCGGAACCCTGCGGATGGAGGATCAGGCCGGGTAGGATGCGGGGCCCGGCGCGCGATCCCTTGATCGCCGTGACCAGCAGCCGGTGCGCCGGCGCCTCCTCGCGCGGATGGATCGGCCGGATCGACGCCGCGCCGAAACGGCCGGCGAGTGCGGCGACGATCTCGCCGAGCCCGCCGCCCTCGAAGACCAGCGACAGCCGCCCGTGCGGCTCGAGCGTCGCCGCCGCCACGCGGACCCAGTCGGCGAGCCCACCGGACGCGAGCACATGCGCCGCGGCGCGATCCGCGCGCGGCGAGGCACGGACGGCGTGCGGTGCATAGAACGGCGGGTTGCAGAGGACATGGGCGGCGCATTCGCGCGGCAACACCGTTTCGCGCACCTTCGCCGGTGCGAGCAGGTCGACGGCGATCGTCTCGACTCGGGTCGCGAGCCCGTTGCGGACGATGTTCGCTTCAGCCAGTCGCAGAGCCTCCGGATCGCGCTCGGCGAGGCGGACCGTCAGCCCCGGCGCCCGCACCGCAGCCGCGAGCCCCGCCGTTCCCACGCCGGCACCGAGATCGACCAGCAGCCCCGAAGCCTCGTCGGCGATCGTCGCGGCGAGAAGGATGGCGTCGAGTCCGCCGCGATGCCGCCCCTTCCCCGGCTGTTCGACGACGAGGCGACCGTCGAGGAAGCGATCGAGGGTCGTCGCCGCCGGCACGGTCGAGGGCGCGTCGGGGGAGGGGACCTCGCCCGTCGACGGCGGCGAAGGGGGTGAAGGCTCGCGCGTCACGCCGTCGCGGGCCTCAGTTCGTCGCCGAGCCCGGCATCGACGAGCAGCCGGCGGGCGCGGTCCGCCTCGTCGGAATCGACCAGGATGCGGCGCGCGAAGATGCCGATCGACCCCTCCAGCACCGACATGTGGCGGTCGGCGACGAAGTGGACGATGCCGGCTCCGGCGAGCAACGCCTCGACGGTGGCGATCAGGACCGGGTCGTTGGAGCGGATCAGTTCTTCCATCGGCGCCTCGTTTCGCTCGATCCTAGAGCATGTTCCGCTCGCGTCGACAGGGTTTCGTCGGATGGAAGGGTGCCACGGCCGTCGCCCGCCGTCGGCCCCGCGCCCGGCGCGCCGCCGCCGTGCCAGCCTGTCCCTTGTGAGCGCTCGCGCCCCCGCCTATGCTCGCCCCGCGCCTCCGAACCGATCCGAAGACATCGGCGGAGCGACGGGAGCACTTGCTTTCGGATAGTGACGGCGGCCGCCGAGGGATGGTATCGCGCGAGGCGGAATGTGCCGACCGCGACCGGTGGGCCGGGGATTGGGAGTGGTTCGACGTGGGCGTGGTGGTTTCTCTCGAAGACGGCAAGAAGCGTCCGGAAGCCTCGATCGAGCCCCTGGTGCGGCTCGTCACCGGCGACATGGACCGGGTCAACGCGCTCATCCTGTCGAAGGCCGGGTCCGACGTCACCATGATCCCGGAAGTGGCCAACCACCTGATCTCGTCGGGTGGCAAGCGCCTCCGGCCGATGCTGACGCTCGCCGCCTCGCAGATGTGCGGCTACGACGGCGACGACCACATCAAGCTCGCCATGGCGGTCGAGTTCATGCACACCGCGACGCTGCTCCACGACGACGTCGTCGACGAGAGCGACATGCGCCGCGGCAAGCTCGCCGCGCGCAAGCTGTGGGGCAACCAGGCGAGCGTGCTGGTCGGCGACTACCTGCTCGGCCAGGCCTTCCGCACCATGGTCGAGACCGGCAATCTCCAGGCGCTGCAGATCCTCTCCGACGCCGCCGCGATCATCGCCGAGGGCGAGGTGATGCAGCTCGCGGTCGCCAAGAACATGGCGACCACCGAAGACGAATACATGGCGGTGATCCGCGCCAAGACCGCGGCCCTGTTCTCCGCCGCCGCCGAGCTCGGCCCCGTCGCCGCCGGCCGCCCGCGCGACGAGGAGGCGGCCTTCCGCTCCTACGGCAACAACCTCGGCCTCGCATTCCAGCTGATCGACGACGCCCTCGACTACGGTGGCTCGTCGGCGGCGCTCGGCAAGAACGTCGGCGACGACTTCCGCGAGGGCAAGATCACGCTCCCCGTGGTGCTCGCCTATCGCCGCGGCTCCGACGAGGAACGCACCTTCTGGAAGCGCTGCCTCCAGGACGGCGGGCGCGAAGACGCCGATCTCGTCACCGCGATCGAGTTCCTGCGCCGGCACAAGGCGATCGAGACGACGGTCGAGCGCGCCCGCCACTACGGCGCCATGGCCAAGGACGCGCTGGCCCCGTTCAAGGACTCGCCGGTGAAGCGGGCGCTCCTCGACGTCGTCGACTTCTGCGTCAGCCGGGTGCATTGAGGCGGGTGACGGGCCGACGTAGGGGGGAATAGGCGAAGCCGTATTCCGCCGGCGGGCATGGCGGTGGTCACGGACCGGTTCGGCCCGAGAATTGATCGGCGCAATACGGCTTCGCCTATTGCGCCCTACGGATCACTGGGCTTACCGCACCCTCACAGACTGTCCGGCCATTTCTGGGACGTATGGATCACCGTGAGGATTTCGACCGTGGTCGGCCGCACGCGATACGGTACGATGTAGGGAATATCGGCGAACACCAGCTCGCGCGTTCCATCGATGCGTCCCACCCGTCCGATGGCGGGTTGGTCCCCCAGAAGCTCCACCCCGGAGACGATCCGCGCCACCATGCGTGCCGCAGCCGCGCGGTCGTCCCGCGCGATGTGGGCACCGACCGCGTCGAGGCGCCGGACGGCCCTGACCGTCCAGCGGATCTCCCGTGTCATCCCTCGAGCCCCGGCGTCACATATTTGGCGACGACACGGGCGAGGTCGTCGACCGACGCGAACTCACCGCGATCCGCTTCCACGATCCCGGCCTCGATCTCGGCGATCTGCCATTCCTCGCGAGCGAGATAGTCGTCGATCGCCTGCGCCGCCAGATACGAGCGCGGCCTGTCGAGCTTCTCCGCCAACAGGTCGAGCCTGCGGGTCTTCTCGTCGTCGAGACGCACGGTGAAGGCGGCCATGGGGCGGGATCTCATTGGTTCTGGGTGGTTCTCATCGATTGTCGAGGAACCGGATCGGTGCGTCAAGCCGTGCTCTGGTCTTGTTTCGGACGAGGCATCCCCCGCGGGAGACGGAGTGCGACGATCGCTCGGACTCGGCGCCGCGGCCCTTCTCCCCTCGCGGGAGAAGGTGCCCGAAGGGCGGATGAGGGGCTGGGCCTCTCCTCGGGGTCAGGCAGTCGTAGTTTCGGCCCGGTTGCCGCTTCGCGGCGCCCCCTCATCCGACCGCTTCGCGGCCACCTTCTCCCGCGAGGGGAGAAGGAAGAAGGGGGCTTCCCGAGGCAGGAAACGAACGGACCTCTTCGGATGAGTGTATGATGTCTTGCTCCCGCCTTCGAGAATAAATCCGTGGGTCGCGGATCCTCGACGTGAAGAATACGAGAAGCCGCACTCCCGGTCGTAAGAGGTGGCTACCGAAACAGGGTTAAGTTGGAGACGAGGGACGGTGGCGGTGTTGGGCCACTCAGAGTTTGGACACATCCAGGTGCGCCCCTTTCAGACGTGGTGCGATCTTCCGCATTTTTGAGAATTCCGTCCCGAATGATTCTCCGATACCGAGCGCCTCGCAGAACTCCTTGCCGGTGACCTCCTCAAAGAGGTCGGCATATTTGATCACCTGAAGGTGCAACTCTGCCACGTAGAAATTGCGCGGCGACTGGTTGATGGCTGTCTTGATGTTCTCGATGACGGACGTGGGGATCATGATGAGCTCCTTTGTGGGGGCGTCGCCAATCTACATCTACCGCGCGACTTGTGCAATATGACTAAAGCTAAAAGCTAAAATATTTATACTGCTCGCATCTGATGAAGTGCGTGATCGAATTCGAACGAAAATACCCGCTCCGGTCGCAGAGCGCACGGGATCTCCCATCGAACGAAATCGGGGCGCCCGTAGGCGCCCCGTCTCGCTTCCTCCCGTGACTCTGTCCGTCACTTCTTGTGGATCAGCGCCGCCTGGGCCGCCGCGAGGCGCGCGATCGGCACGCGGAACGGCGAGCAGGAGACGTAGTCGAGGCCGACCGTCTCGCAGAACTTCACCGAGGCCGGGTCGCCGCCGTGTTCGCCGCAGATCCCGAGCTTGATCGCCGGGCGGGTCTTGCGGCCGCGCTCGGCGGAGAGCTCGATCATCGAGCCGACGCCGATCTGGTCGAGGGTGACGAAGGGGTCGTGCTCGAGGATGCCGGCCTTCAGATAGGCGTTGAGGAACTTCGCCGCGTCGTCGCGCGACAGGCCGAAGGTCGTCTGCGTCAGATCGTTGGTGCCGAAGGAGAAGAACTCCGCCGTCTCGGCGATCTTGTCGGCGGTGAGCGCCGCGCGCGGCAGCTCGATCATCGTGCCGACGTGATAGTCGAGCTTCACACCGGTCGCCTTGGCGACTTCCGCCGCCACCTGATCGATGCGGGTCTTGACGAAGTCGAGCTCCGACTTGATGCCGACCAGCGGCACCATGATCTCCGGCACCACGTGCTGCCCGGTCTCCTTGCCGGCCTGGATGGCCGCCTCGAAGATCGCCCGGACCTGCATCTCGTAGATCTCGGGGAAGGTGATCGCCAGACGCACGCCGCGATGGCCGAGCATCGGGTTGAACTCGTGCAGCGCTTCGGCGCGCTCACGCAGCTTGTCGCCCGAGACGCCCATGGCGGCGGAGACCTCGGCGATCTCTTCGTCGGTCTTGGGCAGGAACTCGTGCAGCGGCGGGTCGAGCAGCCGGATGGGGGCCAGACGGCCGGGCAAGAACTCCGACAAGCCGGCGAAAGGCCCTCGCCGCCAGGGGGGGGGGTTGGCCAGTGCCTCGCGCCGCTCCTTCTCGGTGTCGGCGAGGATCATCTCGCGCACCGCGACGATGCGGCCCTCGTCGAAGAACATGTGCTCGGTGCGGCACAGGCCGATGCCTTCGGCGCCGAAGTTGCGGGCCATGCGCGCATCCGCCGGGGTCTCGGCGTTGGCGCGCACCTTCATGCGACGCACCTCGTCGGCCCAGCCCATCAGCATGGCGAAGTCGCCGGAGAGCTCCGGCCGCTGCATCGGCACCGCGCCGATCAGCACCTGGCCCTCGCCGCCGTCGATGGTGATGCGGTCGCCGCGCTTCAGCGTCACACCGTCGGAGGTCATGGTGCCGGCGGCGTAGTCGATGCGGATCGAGCCGGCGCCGGAGACGCAGGGCTTGCCCATGCCGCGGGCGACGACCGCCGCATGGGAGGTCATGCCGCCGCGGGTGGTCAGGATGCCTTCCGAGGCGTGCATGCCGTGGATGTCTTCCGGGCTCGTCTCGACGCGCACCAGGATGACCTTGCGACCGATGGGGGTGGCGTTCTCCGCCTCTTCCGAGGAGAAGACGATCTCGCCCGCCGCGGCACCCGGCGAGGCCGGCAGACCGTGGGCGAAGACCTTGCGTTCCGCCTTCGGGTCGATGGTCGGATGGAGCAGCTGGTCGAGGCCGGCCGGATCGATGCGGCGGATCGCCTCTTCCTTGGAGATCAGGCCTTCCGCCACCATGTCGACGGCCATCTTCAGCGCCGCCTTGGTGGTGCGCTTGCCGATACGGCACTGGAGCATCCACAGCTTGCCGCGCTCGACGGTGAATTCGACGTCCTGCATGTCGCGGTAGTGCTTCTCCAGCCGCTCGCAGATCGCCGCGAACTCGGCATAGGCCGCCGGCATCACCGTCTCGAGGCTCGGCTTGTCGGAGCCGGCCTGCTCGCGGGCGTGCTCGGTCAGGTTCTGCGGTGTGCGGATGCCGGCCACCACGTCCTCGCCCTGGGCGTTGACCAGGAACTCGCCGTAGAGCGCCTTCTCACCGGTCGACGGGTTGCGCGAGAAGGCGACGCCGGTCGCGGACGTCTCGCCCATGTTGCCGAAGACCATGGCCTGGACGTTGACCGCGGTGCCCCAGCTCGCCGGGATGTCGTGCAGACGCCGATAGGTGACGGCGCGGGCGTTCATCCAGGAGCCGAAGACGGCGCCGATCGAACCCCACAGCTGCTGGCGCGGATCCTGCGGGAAGGGCTTGCCGAGTTCGCGCTCGACCAGCGCCTTGTACTCGACGATGACCGCCTTCCAGTCGGGCGCGGTGAGATCGGTGTCGAGGACGTAGCCGTGGTCCTGCTTGTAGGTGTCGAGGATCTCCTCGAAGTCGTGATGCTCGAGGTTCAGCACCACGTTGCAGTACATCTGGATGAAGCGGCGATAGCTGTCGTAGGCGAAGCGTTCGTCGCCGGCGACCTTGGCGATCGCCTCCACCGTGACGTCGTTGAGGCCGAGGTTGAGGACGGTGTCCATCATGCCCGGCATCGAGGCGCGGGCGCCGGAGCGGACCGAGACGAGAAGCGGATCGGCCTCGTCACCGAAGTTCTTGCCGGTG
Organism: uncultured Alphaproteobacteria bacterium; assembly: GCA_937873675.1. Lineage (GTDB taxonomy): Bacteria > Pseudomonadota > Alphaproteobacteria > Rhizobiales > Ancalomicrobiaceae > CALBKH01. Next base: position 27,613 of record CALMYM010000283.1, read on the forward strand.
ATCCTCGCCATCTTGTCGAGCGCGGCGTCGACCTGAGCGGTGAGTTCGTCGGGATACTGCCGGTCGTTGGCGTAGAAGGCGGTGCAGACCTCGGTGGTGATGGTGAAGCCGGGAGGCACGGGAATGCCGAGATTCGACATCTCCGCCAGATTGGCGCCCTTGCCGCCGAGCAAGGACTTCATCTCGGCGGTGCCTTCCGCCGAACCGTCACCGAAGGTGTAGACCCACTTGGTCATGCGACGTCTCCCGTCTCGAGATCGCAATGCTCCACGGGAGCGACGAATCCGCTCCCGTCTGCCATTCGACTTTCGAGTGGTGGTTTGCATCCGCGGGGAGCCGCTGACAAGTCGTTTAACCGCATACGTGCGATCGATGATTACCCACTTCTCGTCGACGGTCGGAACCACGCGCCGCATCACTGAAATATCTTGGAGTCGAGACGGGAAATCGCATCGGTCGAAGAGCCTTCACAAGCGGACACAAACCCGCCATTCTGCCGGCGTTCGATCGGGCGGTTCGGTCGGATCTCTCCGAAATCCTCGGAGGCGGCCGGAATCGCGGTGGTTTCGGTTCGACCGTGGGCTCGCCCGCGGGAATCGCCGCGATCGTACGGCAGCGCTCCCGCCCTCGGGCGTCGGCGCGTGTGCGGAGGATCGGGTGTTCGGCCGAACGTCCGCGCCGAGACCCTTGGAGCTTCCCGCGTATGAATCGTGACTTCGAGACTTGCCGCCGCGACCCTTCGTCGCCCGCTCCGTCGACGATCGCGCCGCGCCGTCGCGGCCGTGCCGTCTTCGCCGTGTTGGCGCTCCTCGGTGCGCTGACCTCGGGCGGCGCCGAGGCGAAGCCGGTGGTCGACCTGCTCTCGGTGTTCACGCCGCCGACGTTGGCCGGCAACTACCTCGCCGGCCGTCACGCCGGCACGGCGCGCGACATCGCCGCCGCCGCCACCTATTTCCAGACCGCTCTGGCCATCGACCCGGGCAATCCGGTCCTGATCGAACGCACCTTCCAGCTGCTCGTCGCCGACGGCCGCATCAAGGATGCCCTGCCGATCGCCGAGCGCCTCGTCGCCCGTGACAAGGGCCACGCGCTCGCCCGTCTGGTGCTCGGCGTCGACGCGCTGAAGCGCGGCCAGTGGGACCGTGCCCGCAAGCAGTTCGGCGAGACGACGCCGCGTCCGCTCTCCGATCTCACGGTGGCGATCCTCTCCGCCTGGGCGCAGGCCGGCCGACACGACACCCGCGGCGCGCTGAAGACCGTCGACAAGGTCACCGGCCTCGACTGGTATTCGGTGTTCAAGGGCTACCACGGTGCCCTGATCGCCGACATGGGCGGGCGCAAGGCGGAGGCGGCCGAGCGCATGACCGCGGCCTACGAGGCCGACAAGCGGGCGCTGCGCGTCGTCGAGGCCGAGGTGCGCTTCCTCGCCCGCCAGAAGAAGCCGAAGGAGGCTCTGGCGGTCGTCGCCGAGTTCGAGAAGCCCATACCCGATCATCCGGTGATCGAGGGGCTGAAGGCCGAGATCGAGGCGGGCAAGATGCCCGCGCCGATCATCGCCTCGCCGCAGGCCGGCGCCGCCGAATTCCTCTACGGCCTCGGCTCGGCCATGGGCCGCGACGGCGGCGAGGACATCGCCGCCTTCTACCTGCAACTGGCGCTGTGGCTGACGCCCGATGCCGAACTGCCGACGATCTCGCTCGCCGGGCTGCAGGGTCAGTTGAAGCAATACGACAAGGCGATCGCGCTCCTCGACCGCATCCCCGCCTCGTCGCGACTGCGCCCCCTCGCCGACATCCAGATCGGCCGCTACTACGCCGTGAACCAGGACTACGAGCA
>CALMYM010000284.1 GCA_937873675.1 uncultured Alphaproteobacteria bacterium
GGGCGCGCTCGATCTGGTCGGCGATCGAGACCTGATCGGCGAGCGGGCGGGCCGGCGGCTTGGGAGCGACGACCTCGGCGGCGACCGCGGCGCTCGCCGCCGCCGCCACCGCGGTGACGGGGGCGAGGCGCGGTGCCTCCTCGGCCTTCGGCGGTTCCGGCGGGCGCACCGGTGCCGCGGGTTCGGCGACGATCCGTTCGGCAGCGACGGGCGCGCTCGGCTTCGGCGGTTCGACGACGGGGGGCTTCGCCGGCTTCGGGGCTTCGGCGACGGGTGTCCGCGCCGGTTCGGGAACCGGCGGCTTCGGCGGCGGAGTGCGGACGGGCGCCGGGGCGACCGGCTCGACCCGCGGGACGGCGGCGGCCTTCGGCGGTTCGACGGCGGGCGGCGGTTCGCTCGCCCGGACGGCCGGGCTCGGCATCGGCGGCGGGGCGCCATGGGCCATCGGCTGACCGAGCGGCGTGTCGAACGTCGTCTCCGCGACCGGCGGGCGCGCGGCGGCGCGCGGCGCGGGCTCGCTGCGATCGGGTTCGCCGCGGTTCAGCCGCGAGCGCAACAGCGCGCCGGCACCGGCCAGGGCGCTGCCGATCGCGGCGGCGCCGGGCAACGGTCGTGCCGGAGCGGGCTCTTCCGCCGGCGGCGGCGGCGGCGGCGCCTGGGTCACCACCGGGCCGGCCGGGCGGGCGGCGACCGTCGGCGGGCCCTTGAGGATGCGGCTCTCGACCAGGAGGTCGTTGGGGCCACCGACCATCACCAGATGTTCGACGTCGTCACGGCGCAGGAGGAGCAGACGGCGGCGCCCGTCGACCGGCGCGGCGTCGACCACCGACAGACGCTGGCCGCGCGAGCCGAGGTGCATGCGGCCGGAGAAACGGCGGAACACCCAGGCGAGGACGACGAGCAACAGGACGACCACGAGGAGCGCCAGGATCATCTGAACGGCCCGGCCGCCGTCGGACCCGAACTGGGTGTTCAGCCAATCCCGAAAAGAGTTCATGCCTCGCTCCCCAGCTGCGGACGACGCGCAGGCCCGTCGTCGTCGAGGGGTGCGCGAATCCGTCTTCGCTTTCGGATGTTAAACAAGATCGGCGAATTTTGCCGGGCACCCCATGTGCCGTTTACCGAAACTTCACGAAAAAGGCGAGCCTCGACCGTGGTTTCTCCACCCCCGTGCCGCAACGGGATGGGGCGTTAACGGTCCGTTAACCATGTACCGGGAAGATCTTGCCGAGTGTCCGGAGCGCCGGACGGAGCGGCGAGGATCTCGGATGGCGATCAGCGACCTGAGGCTGGTGGATGCGTTGCGCACCAAGATGCAGTGGCATCAGGCGCGCCAGCGGGTTCTCGCCGAGAACGTCGCCAACGCCGACACCCCGCGCTATCGCGGCAAGGACCTGAAGGCCCCCGATCTTCCCGGTGCCTCCGGGGCGGGGACCACCGGAGGCGGTGTGGACGGGCGATCGGCGATGCGGGCCGGGCGGGTGGCGTGGGTGTCGCTGGCGGTGACCCAGCCGGGGCATTCCGCCGGTCTCGGCAGCCGCAACGGCTTCAAGACCGACGCCAAGCCGCGCTTCGAGGTGACGCCCAACGGCAACGCCGTCGATCTCGAAGAGGAGATGGCGAAGTCGGCCGAGAACCAACTCGACTACCAGACCGCGGCCTCGCTCTACCAGCAGTCGATGTCGCTGATCCGCACCGCGCTCGGAAGAAAGTGACGCCGACGCGGGCTCGCGGGTGAAGGAGAACGGCCATGCCGATGGAATTCGACCAGTCGCTCAAGATCGCCGCGTCCGGCCTCAGGGCGCAGTCGGGGCGGATGCGGATCATCGCCGAGAACATCGCCAACGCCGATTCGACGGCGCGCAACGCCGACGGCGATCCCTACCGGCGCAAGGTGCCGACCTTCACCTCGAAGTTCGACAAGGAACTCGGCGCGCGCACCGTCGGGCTCGGCAAGGTCGAGCGTGACAAGACGGACTTCAAGTCGCGCTACGAGCCGGGCCATCCGGCGGCCGACGGCAACGGCTACGTCAAGTATCCCAACGTCGAGCCGCTGGTCGAATCGGTCGACATGCGCGAGGCGCAGCGCTCCTACGAGGCCAACCTCAACATCGTCACGGCGACGCGACGGATGATCCTCAAGACCCTCGACATCCTCAAGGCGTGAGCCGCGGCTTCCGCGCCGTCCGAACTTCGATCCGGAGAGACCCCATGTCCACCGCCGCCGTCGCCGCCAATGCCTATCGTGTCGCCCAGGGGCTCGCGAATCGTCCAGAAGCGCGGCAGATTGCCGAGACGGCCAAGCCGGACTTCGGGTCGATGGTGCGCCAGGCGATCGGCGACGTCGTCGACCAGGGCCGGCAGTCGGAGAACAAGACGCTCGCCTACGCCGCCGGCAAGGCCGACGTGGTCGACGTGGTGACGGCGGTCGCCGAGACGCAGACGGCCTTCGAGACGATGGTGACGCTGCGCGACAAGGTGATCGCCGCCTACGAGGACATCATGAAGATGCCGATCTGAGCGCGGCTCGGGATCGGCGCGACGAGGGAAGGGCGTGCCGTGAACGGCGCCGAGGTGATCGACATCGCCCGCGACGGCATCTTCACCCTGGTCCTGGTGGCCGGGCCGGTGATGCTGGTCGGTCTGACGGTCGGCGTCGTCGTCGGCCTGTTGCAGGCCGTCACCCAGGTCCAGGAAGCGACCCTCGTCTACGTGCCGAAGATCCTCGCCATCTTCGCGACGATGCTCCTCGCCTTCCCCTTCATGGGGGCGGTGCTCTCCTCCTACATGGGCCGGATCATGGCGCGGATCGCTTCGGGCGGCTGAGGAGGCGGGACGTGACGATCCGGCTCCTGCCCGAAGTGGCCGTCCTCTACATGCTGACCTTCGCGCGCGTCGGCGCCATCGTCATGCTGCTGCCGGGCATCGGCGAGACCGCGGTCAACCAGCGCGTCCGCCTGACCATCGCGCTCTTCCTCGCCCTGCTCCTCCATCCTTTCGCCGCGCCGCTCTATCCCACGGGACTGGCGACCAAGCCGGCGGCGTTGACGGTGCTGCTCGCCGGGGAGATCGCCGTCGGCCTGTTCATCGGCATGGCGAGCCGCCTGGTGCTCGCGGCGGCGCAGGTCGCCGGCACCACCATCGCCAACCAGCTCGGCCTCGGCTTCGCCATGACGGTCGATCCGACCCAGGGCCAGCAGGGTGTGATCTTCGGCAACTTCCTGTCGCTGATGGCGGTGACGCTGATCTTCGTCACCGATCTGCACGTGCCGGCGATCTCGGCCGTGTCGTCGAGCTTCACCCTGTTTCCGCCCGGGCAATGGATGCCGGTCGGCGATTTCGCCGAGGTCACGGTGTGGCTGGTGGGGGAGAGTTTCCGCGTCGGTCTGCAGATCTCGGCGCCGTTCCTCGCCTTCGGTCTGATCTTCAACCTCGGGCTCGGCATGCTGCAGAAGATGATGCCGCAGTTCCAGATCTTCTTCGTCGCCATGCCGCTGTCGATCGGCGTGGGTCTCCTTCTCTTCGGTCTGGTCCTGGCCACGATGATGGCCTGGTATCTCGACCACGTCCGAGACGGCTTCGCCCGTCTGGTGGTGGGGTGAGCGATGGCCGAGGAAAAGGACGACGACGACAAGACGGAAGACCCGTCCCCAAAAAAGCTCGACGAGGCGATCAAGCGCGGCGACGTGGTCAAGAGCCAGGAGCTCTCGACCTTCTTCGTGCTGTCGGCGGCGACCGTCTTCGTCGCCTTCCTGACGCCGGGCCTGTCGCGCGATCTGGCGAAGTCGCTCTCCGCCTTCTTCGACCACGCCGGCGACATCAGTCTCGACGCCCGCTCGCTCGGCGACATCTACCTGCGCGTCGGTCTGATCGTCGGTGGCGCGCTGGCGCTGCCGGCGTTGCTGTTCCTCGCCGCCGGGATCGCCGGATCGGCGATCCAGCACCGGCTGCTCTTCACCTTCGAGCCGCTCGTCCCGAAGCTCTCCAAGATCTCGCCGATGCAGGGGTTGAAGCGCATCTTCTCGGTCGAGGGTGCGGTCAACGGGCTCAAGGGCGTCGTCAAGATCGTCGTCGTCGGCTTCGCCATGGCGCTGGCGCTCCAGCCCGAACTGAAGCGGCTCGACACCATCGTCGCCACCGACACGGTCGGGCTGGTGGCGGTGGTCCGCGACATCGCCGTGAAGATGATGGGGGCGGTGCTGATCGTCATGGCGTTCGTCGCCGGGCTCGACTACTTCTTCCAATATCGCCGTTGGTTCAAGCGCTTGCGCATGACGCGCGAGGAATTGAAGGAAGAATACAAGCAGACCGAGGGCTCGCCCGAGATCAAGGGCAAGATCCGCCAGATGCGTCAGGCGCGGGCACGCCGGCGCATGATGGCGGCGGTGCCGAAGGCGACGGTGGTGGTCACCAACCCGACCCACTACTCGGTGGCGCTGCGCTACGAGGACGGTATGGGGGCGCCGCAGATGGTGGCCAAGGGCGTCGACGAGGTCGCCTTGAAGATCCGCGAAGTGGCCAAGGCGAACGAGGTGCCGATCGTCGAGAACCCGCCGCTCGCCCGCGCCCTCTACGCCCAGGTGGAGATCGATCGGGAGATCCCCGAGGAGCACTACAAGGCGGCGGCCGAGGTCATCGGCTTCGTCATGCGCCTGAAACAACGCGGCGGACGGTGAGGGCGCGCGCGGTGTGCGCGGCGCGCACCCTACGGACTTGTTCCGGACCGCGGTTCGGGCAACCTTCGGCGATCGGGCGCGATGGGAGATTCGCGGGGAGCGTCGACGCATGCGTGGACGTCCGGCTCCGGGGCGGGTGACATGGCAGACGAAGACGACATCGACGGCGCATCGGCCCAGGTCTTCGACCGGCAGGCGAAGACCGGCAGCATCGGGCTGCTGGTCGGGTTGGCGCTGTCCTTCGTGGCGGCGGCGGCGGTGCTCGCCATGGTCAAGCCGGAACAGGCCGCGCCCTACGTCCAGATCCTGCTCGGCCTTCTGGCGGTGGTCGGCGTCTTCGCGTTGTTCGCCGGGGCGATCGGGCTCGTCCGCTTCGGCGTGAAGCCGCAGGGGCGGTCGCTCGCCCGGGTGTTCGTCGACGGCTTCGACGAGGGCGTGCTCGTCACCGACGACCAGGGACGGATCGTCTATTCGAACGCCGCCTACGCCCAGGCGACGCGGGCGGCGAGCGCCGCCGATCTCAGGACCATCGAGCGCATCTTCGCCGGCAACCAGGACGCGGCGGAATCGATGTTCCGCCTGTCGGAGGCGTCGCGGACGCGCTCCGCGGCGGAAGCCGAGATCCGCACGGCGCTGCCGATCGGAGCGAGCGACGGCGGGGCGCGGTGGTATCGGGTCAAGGTGCGGCCGCTCGCCTTCGTCGCCGACCGCGGCGCCGAGGGGCACCGGCTGACGGTGTGGCGCATCTCCGACATCACCAAGGAACGCGACGCCCAGGAATCGAGCTTCCAGGAGCTGCAGCAGGTCGTCACCTTCCTCGACCATGCCCCGGCCGGCTTCTTCTCGGCCGACGCCTCCGGCCGCATCACCTATCTCAACGCCACACTGGCCGACTGGCTCGGCTGCGACCTCGCCAAATTCGACGCGGGCGGGATGCGACTCAAGGACATCGTCCAGGGCCAGGGCATGGCGCTCATCGCCGACGTGCCGTCGGACGGGCGCACGGCGATCGTCGACCTCGACTTCGTCAAGCGCAACGGCCAGTCGTTGCCGGTGCGGCTCCTCCACAAGGTGCCGATGTCGGCGTCGGGCAAGCCCGGCGACAGCCGCACCCTGGTGATCAACCGCTCCGCCGGCGAAGACGCTTCCGAGACGCTCAGGGCGGCGGAGGTGCGGTTCCAGCGCTTCTTCAACAACACGCCGATCGCCATCGCCGAAGTCGGGCGCGACGGCGCGATCGGGCGCACCAACGCGCCGTTCCTCAAGCTCTTCGGCGGCGCCGTCCGGGCGAGCGCGGTGGGCGATCGCGGCAATCTCGCCGACACGGTGTCGGAGGCCGATCGGCCGAAACTCGTCGAGGCGCTCGACGCCGCAGTGGCGGGGCAGGGCGACATTCAGCCGATCGACGTGCAGCTCGTCGCCGACGATCCGTCGAAGAAGCGGGCGGCGCGGTTCTTCGTCTCCTCGGTCGCCGACGAATCGGAGGTCGGGGCGGCGGCGATCGTCTATGCGCTGGAGACGACCCAGCAGCAGGAGTTGGAACAGCGGTTCGCGCAGAGCCAGAAGATGCAGGCGATCGGTCAGCTCGCCGGCGGCATCGCCCACGACTTCAACAACGTCCTGACCGCCATCATCGGCTTTTCCGATCTGCTGCTCGCCAGCCATCGGCCGAGCGATCCGGCGTTCCAGGACATCATGAACATCAAGCAGAACGCCAACCGGGCGGCGGCGCTGGTGCGCCAGCTGCTGGCGTTCTCGCGGCGTCAGACGCTGCGCCCCGAGGTCGTGCATTTCGGCGACACGCTCGCCGACCTGCACATGCTGCTCGGCCGCCTGCTCGGCGAGAAGGTCGGGCTCGAGGTGGTGCACGGTCGCGATCTGTGGCCGGTCAAGGCCGACACCAGCCAGCTCGAGCAGGTGATCGTCAATCTCGCGGTCAACGCCCGCGACGCCATGCCGAACGGCGGCAAGCTCACCATCGCCACCCGCAACGTCACGGCGGACGAGAAGTTCCCCTATGCGACGCTCGGTATGCCGCCGTCGGACTATGTGCTGATCGAGGTCGGCGATACCGGCTCGGGCATCCCCAAGGAGATCATCGAGAACATCTTCGAGCCGTTCTTCACGACGAAGCCGGTGGGGCAGGGGACGGGCCTCGGGCTCTCCACCGTCTACGGCATCGTCAAGCAGACCGGCGGCTTCGTCTATTGCGACAGCGAGGTCGGCCGCGGCACCACCTTCCGCATCTTCCTGCCGCGCCACGTCGAGGCGCCGGAGAGCGAGGCCGCCAAGGCCGCCGGCGAAGCGCAGGCGACGGCTCACGCCGCGGCGGCGGCGGTGACCGACCTCACGGGGTCGGCGACGATCCTGCTGGTCGAAGACGAGGAGGCGGTGAGGGCCTTCGCTTCGCGAGCGCTCGCCTCGCGCGGCTACACCGTGCACGAGGCCGGCACCGGCCAGGAGGCGCTCGAGGTGATGGAGGAGGTCGGCGGCGAGATCGATCTCGTCGTCTCCGACGTGGTGATGCCGGAGATGGACGGACCGTCGCTGTTGCGCGAACTCAGGAAGCAGCGGCCGGACCTGAAGATCATCTTCGTCTCCGGCTACGCCGAAGACGCCTTCGCCCGCAACCTGCCGGAAGGCGAGAGCTTCTCTTTCCTGCCGAAGCCCTTCACCCTCAAAGCCTTGGCGACGGCGGTGAAGGAAACGCTGGGACGGTGAGGAGCGGCTCGCCTCACACCGCGAACACCGTCTCGACCAGCGAGGGGTGGCCGTGGATCTCGAGCGTCGGGCGGGTGACACGGGCGGCGAAGTCGGCGGCGGGCATCGGGCGGCCGAACAGCCAGCCCTGCGAATAGCGGACGCCGACGGCGCGCACCAGGGCATGTTCGCCCTCGGTCTCGACCCCTTCGGCGACCACCTGCAGATCGAGCGAGGCGGCGAGATTGCCGACCGCTTCGATGATCGAGCGGCACTGGGGACGGGTGTCGGCGCCGGAGACGAAGGACCGGTCGATCTTGATGCGGTCGAAGGGGAAGCGCATCAGATAGGAGAGCGAGGCGTAGCCGGTGCCGAAGTCGTCGAGGGCGAGGCGGACGCCGTGGCCGCGCAAGGCATGCATCGTGCCCGCGGCTTCCGGCTCGCACAGGACGGTCTCGGTGACCTCGAGCTCGAGGCGATGCGGCGAGACGCCGGTGCGGGCGAGCGCCCGGGTGACGGTGGCGACGATGTCGTCGCTGCCGAACTGCAGCGCCGAGAGATTGACCGAGACGCCGACATGGATCGGCCAGGTGGCGGCGGCGGTCAGCGCGGTCTCGAGGATCCACTCGCCGAGCGGATGGACGAGGCCGCTCTCTTCGGCCACTTCGATGATGCGTTCGGGCGAGACGGGGCCGAGGTCGGGGTGGTTCCAGCGCAGCAGCGCTTCGGCGCCCTGAACCGTTCCGGTCGCGGTGTGGACGATCGGTTGGAAGGCGAGTTCCAGTTCGCCGCGACCGAGGGCGCGAGCGAGATCGCGCACCAACTCGCGGCGCTCCGCCTCGCGGGCGTCGAGGGCGGGCGTGTAGATCTCGATACGGTGGCCGCCGGCGGCCTTGGCGGTGCGCAGCGCCCGATCGGCGCGGGCGAGGACGTCGCTCGGATCGGTGCCGTGTTCGGGGGCGCGGGCGATACCGATGCTGGCGCCGACCTCGGCGGCGACGTGGCCGAAGCGATAGGGGCGGGTGATCTCGCGCTTCAGATCGGCGGCGAAGCGCGCCACCTGATCCATGTCGATCGCCGGCATGAGAATGGCGAACTCGTCGCAGCCGAGACGGGCGACGCGGCCGCCGGGGCCGGCGGCGGCGACGGCGCGGCCGGCGACCGCCACGAGCAGCGCATCACCGACGGCGTGGCCGAAGAGGTCGTTGACCTTCTTGAAGCGGTCGAGGTCGACGAGCACCACGGCCTGCGGCGGCGCGTCGTGACCGAGCCGGCCGGCGGCGAGCGGCGTCAGCCGCATCGACAGTTCCTCGTCGAAGGTCGCCCGGTTGAGCAGGCCGGTGAGGACGTCGCGGCGCGCCAGACGATTGGCGTTCTCTTCGGCGCGACGGCGCTCGGTGATGTCCTCGTGGGTGGCGACCCAGCCGCCGTCGGGGAAGGAGCGTTCGTTGAGTTCGATGATGCGGCCGTCGCGCATCGACAGTTCCATGCGGCACGGTCCGTCGGAGACGGAGGCGGCGACGCGCTTGCGGCGATTGTCGGCGCCGTCGAGCAGGCCGATGCCGTTCCAATAGTCGAGGAGCGTGGCGAAGGGCGTGCCGACGCGGGCGAGCTCGGGCGGCAGGCGATAGATCTCGGCATAGCGCCGGTTGCACATCACCAGCCGCTCGTCGGCGTCGTACATGACGAGCCCCTCGCTCATGTTGTCGAGCGCGGCATGGATGGCGGCCGGCGGAATGGCGGCGAGATCGTGCGGGGTGATGGCGATGTGGCCTTCGATGCCGAGGATGCGCGGCAGCCGGGCGCGGCGCTTGCGACGATCCCGCAGGAAGGCGGCGGCGAGCCCGGTCAGGGCCAGACCGACGGCGACGAGCGATCCGAGACCGGGATCGATCCACGGTGTGGCGAGGGAGGAGAGGTTCTCCGCGGCGGCAGCCGAAGCTCCCCCCACGGCGCCGGCCTGCACCGGACCGGCGAGCAGGGCACCGGCGAGGGTGCCACCGAAGACGAGGGAGCGCGCCACGCTCCGGTTTCCGACCAATCCACCGCGTACGACCATCCGCGACCGCCGTCCCCTTCGCAGCCCGCCGTTGTTCCTGAATTCGGGCTCACGGGATGATCATGCCGAGAAATTCTCAATAAATTGTTCGATGTCTCCATTTCATCTCAGGTTGTACACACCCTCAAGATTTGTCCGATGCGGTGTATAACTTACCCTAGGAGAGACATTCCAGATTGTATCCGACAGGTTCAACCTGGAGAGACCACGAGCGCGACGGCGATGTCGGCGGCGAGGCGGGCATCGGCGAGGATCAGGGCGCGGTTGGTGGCGAGGCTGCGGCCGTCGGTCAATTCGACGATACGAGCGAGCAGGCGCGGCGTGACGTCCTTGGCGCGGACCCCGGCGGCCTCCACCTCGGCCACCGCGCGAGCGATCACCGCCTCCATTTCGGCGCGCGGGATCTCGGCCTCCACCGGCACAGGATTGGCGAGGAGCAGGCCGCCGTCGAGACCGAGGTCGCGGCGGGTGCGCCAGAAGCGGGCGAGGTCGGCGGCGTCGTCGAGGCGCAGCGGCACCGGCAATCCCGACGCGCGCGACCAGAAAGCCGGAAAGTCGTCGGTCTTCCAGCCGACGACGGGCACGCCGCGGGTCTCCAGCACCTCCAGTGTCTTTCCGAGATCGAGGATCGCCTTGGCGCCGGCGGAGACGACGATGACGGGGGTGCGGGCGAGTTCGTCGAGATCGGCGGAGATGTCGAAGGTGGTCTCGGCGCCGCGATGGACGCCGCCGATGCCGCCGGTGGCGAAGACCTCTATACGCGCGAGCCGGGCGGCGATCATGGTGGCGGCGACGGTGGTCGAGCCGGTGCGGCCGAGGGCGACGGCGAAGGCGAGATCGGCGCGCGACAGCTTCATGACGTCGCGAGCGCGCGCCAGCCGTTCGAGCGAGGCGTCGTCGAGGCCGACGCGGATCTTCCCATCGAGAACGGCGATGGTCGCCGGCACGGCGCCGCCTTCGCGCACCGCGGCCTCGACGGCGCGGGCGGTCTCGAGGTTCTCGGGGAACGGCAGGCCGTGGGTGACGATGGTCGATTCCAGCGCCACCACCGGCCGTCCCTCGGCGAGGGCGGCGGCGATTTCCGGCGACAGGGCGAGGTGGGGCCGCATCTTCTTCTCCGCTTCGGCTGCACCGCGAGCATAGCCGCGGCGACGGGCCGAAGGGAGGGGCGTGACGTTCGGTGCGGGCCTCAGCCGGCGAGGCGGAGGTTGTCGCGGATGCGGCGGGGGGTCTCGTGGTAGGGGGGCTTCAGGGCGGGGCCGGCGGCGGCGTCGAAATAGGCGCGGGCGCCGTCGGGCAGCGTCGAGGCGCAGGTGGAAAGCGTGGTCTTGACCTGCGGGTCGGTGACGTCGAAGCCGACGGTGTAGACGGTGATGCCGGCGCCCTTCATACCCTGGCAGAGGGCGACGGCACGGGCGTTGGCCTGGGCCTTGGCGAGGCCGTCCATCGCCGGCTTGCCGGAGCGATAGACGGTGTTGTAGAGGCCGTCGGTCATCAGCACGGCGATCTTGGCGACGTCCTTGCCGGCGGGAGCGGCGGCGCTCGCCGGCCAGGCGGCGTTCCACTTCGGCGACAGGGTGTACCAGGCCCAGGCGGTGCCGATGTGGCCGGCGGTCGAGCCGGTCGCCGAGAGGCCGGTGACGGCGGAGAGCACCGCGGTGCGGTCGGCGGAAAGCGGCGCGATGGTGTTCTTCTGACAGGCCATGTCGCTCGGGCGGGTGAGCGGCGCGGCGGCCGGGGCGAGATCGT
>CALMYM010000285.1 GCA_937873675.1 uncultured Alphaproteobacteria bacterium
ATCGAGCGTCGCGCGGCGACATCCCCGCGGATGCACCGGCGCGAGCCGGGCGGGTGTGCACCGCCCGGTTTCCGCCATCCACGAGGCGCGTGGCGTCAGTCCTCGGACTTCGCCTTGCGCGCCGCCGGCTTCTTGGCCGAAGCCGCGCTCTTCTTGGCGGGGCTCTTCTTCGCCGCCGGCTTCGCCTTCGCGTCCGCCGGAGCCTTCGCCGCGGCGCTTCGAACCGGCTTGGCCGGCGACTTGGCGGCCTTCTCGGCGAGAAGCGCCACCGCGACGTCGAGGGTCACGGTGTCGGGCGACATGCCCTTCGGCAGGGTGGCGTTGATCTTGCCGTGATTGACGTAGGGGCCGAAACGGCCGTCTCGCACGGTGATCGAGCCGGCGCCGAGCGAGGGATGCTCGCCCAGGTCCTTCAGCGCCGCCGGCGTGCCGCGGCCTCGGCGTCCGCCGGCCTGCTTCTCGGTGATCAGCGTCACGGCGCGGTTGAGGCCGATCTCGAAGACCTCGTCGGGGGAGGGCAGGTTGGCGTAGGTACCGTCGTGCAGAACGAAAGGTCCGAAGCGGCCGAGGCCGGCGGTGATCGGCTTGCCGGTCTCCGGATGGAGGCCGACCTCGCGCGGCAGCGACAGGAGCGCCAGCGCCTTGGCGAGATCCATCGCTTGCGGCGACCAGGTCTTCGGTAGCGACGAGCGCTTAGGCTTGTCGCCCTCGCCGAGTTGAACGTAGGGGCCGAAGCGGCCGGCGCGCAGCGTCACCTCGAGGCCCGTCACCGGATCGGTGCCGAGCACCTTCGGCCCGTCGGCCTCACCGGCCTCGCTCCCGTCACCGTCGACGCCGGACGCCTGCATCTGGCGGGTGTAGCGGCATTCCGGATAGTTCGAGCAGCCGATGAAGGCGCCGAACTTGCCGAGCTTCAACGACAGCCGGCCGCCGCCGCAGGACGGGCAGACGCGCGGATCGGAGCCGTCGGCCTTCTCGGGGAAGATGTGGGCGCCGAGCAGATCGTCGATGGCGTCGAGCACATCGGCGACGCGCAGTTCCTTGGTCTGCTCGATCGCCGCCGAGAACTCGGCCCAGAAGGCGCGCAGCACCTCTTTCCACGAGGCTTCGTCGGCCGAGATCTTGTCGAGGCTCTCCTCGAGATCGGCGGTGAAGTCGTATTCGACGTAGCGCCGGAAGAAGCTCTCGAGGAAGGCGATGACGAGGCGGCCCTTGTCCTCGGGGATCAGGCGGCGCTTGTCGAGGGTGACGTATTCGCGGTCGCGCAGCACCTGCAGCGTCGCGGCGTAGGTGGAGGGCCGGCCGATGCCGAGCTCTTCCATCTTCTTCACCAGCGTCGCTTCGGTGAAGCGCGGCGGCGGCTCGGTGAAGTGCTGATCGACGGTCACCTTGCGGCGGGCGGGGGGGTTGCGCCCGGCCCTTGCCGGCCGGCGCCCGGACTCCTCCTCCTCCCCCTCCGCGCCGCCCTTCCGATATAGGTTTGAGGAACCCTCGAAGCGGACGACCGAGCCGGTGGCGCGCAGGTCGACGCGTTCCGATCCGGCGAGCGCGGTGATCTCGGCGGTGGTGCGGTCGAGCACGGCCGATTCCATCTGCGAGGCGACGGTGCGCTTCCAGATCAGCTCGTAGAGCTTGGCCTGCTCCGGCTCGAGGAACTTCGCCACGTCCTTCGGACGGCGGGCGAGGTCGGTCGGGCGGATCGCCTCGTGCGCCTCCTGGGCGTTCTTCGCCTTGGCGGTGTATTTGCGCGGCACCTCGGGCAGGTAGCGGTCGCCGAAATCCTCGCCGATCGCCTTGCGGATCGAGGCGATGCCCTCGGGGGCGATGTCGACGCCGTCGGTTCGCATGTAGGTGATGAGGCCGACCGTCTCGCCGCCGATCTCGATGCCCTCGTAGAGGCGCTGGGCCACCTGCATGGTGCGCGCCGCGCTCATGCCCAGCGCGTAACTCGCCGACTGCTGCAGGGTGGAGGTGGTGAAGGGCGGGAAGGGATGGCGCTTGACCGGCTTGGATTCGATCGAGGCGACCGAGATCGCCGCCTTCTCCAGCACCTCGCGGATGCGCGTCGCCTCGCCCCCGGTCTTGACGTCGAGGCGGCCGAGTTTCTTGCCCTCGAAGCCGACGACCCGGGCGTCGAACTCGTCGCCGGCCGGCGTCGCCAGACGCGCCAGGATCGACCAGTATTCCTGGGCGACGAAGGTCTCGATCTCGTGCTCGCGATCGCAGATGAGCCGGAGCGCCACCGACTGGACGCGGCCGGCGGACCGGGCGCCGGGGAGCTTGCGCCACAGCACCGGCGACAGCGTGAAGCCGACGAGATAGTCGAGCGCGCGGCGGGCGAGATAGGCATCGACCAGCGCGACGTCGATCTCGCGCGGCTTCTTCATCGCGTCGAGCACCGACTGCTTGGTGATGGCGTTGAAGACGACGCGCTCGACCGGCTGGCTCTTCAGGGCGCGCTTGTCGCGCAGCACCTGGAGCACGTGCCAGGAGATCGCCTCACCCTCGCGATCCGGGTCGGTGGCGAGGATCAGCTTGTCGGCCTTCTTCACGGCTTGCGCGATCTCGGAGAGGCGCTTGGCCGACTTGCCGTCGACCTCCCAATCCATGGCGAAGTCGTCGTCGGGACGCACCGACCCGTCCTTGGCCGGCAGGTCGCGGACGTGGCCGTAGGAGGCCAGCACCGTGAACCCGGAGCCGAGGTACTTGTTGATGGTCTTCGCCTTGGCCGGCGATTCGACGATGACGACGTTCATGAACCGTGTCGCTCCAAATTCCCTACCGGTCGGACGACGACCGTGCCCGAGTTCTCCCTCGGACCGCCCGCACCGTGGCGCGAACGATCGCGTTTCGACCGAGCCGCCTCGGCGGCGGAGCCTCGGTCCACTCCCTGTTCGCGCGATCCCGGTGGGGACCACCGCTCGCGCCGTTGTGTCGAAAGGCGAGGGGTGCGATACTCGGAAAAGGGTCGAATACAACCTGATACAACCGAAGCGAGCTTCCCGAAAAGGAGGTCCCGCTTCGAAGGCTCTCTTGAATGCGACCTCGAAGGAGGACGGTCAAGGGGCAGACGTCTCCGCGGCACCCGCGACGTCGATTTCACCCGAGAACCGGAAAAATACAACCGGTAGTAGATAGACGGAAAAACAGCAATCAATACGATTGGATACGGGAAGACGGAAGGTCGAGCCACCGGGTCTCGATCGGGTCCGCTCCCACGTCCATCGTCGATCGGATGCGCCGTCGCGCTTCCGCGGCGAGGACGGTGTCGGTAGTGTCCCGGCGGCGAAAGGCGACCGAATGATCGGTGCGGTTCGATCATCGACGAAACCGGACGAAGCGGCTGCCTACATCGAGCAGGTCGCGACGCAGCTGCGCGATCTGGCGCAGAATTCCGGCTACGGCTTCCTCGCCTATCTGATCGACATGGCGCGGCTCGAAGCGGCCTCGAAGGCCGCCGCGCCGGCGCGATCACAGTCCGAGTGAGTCCTCGTCCAGGACCGGTGGCGTCGCCGGCGCACCCCGCCCGGCGACCCCCCTGTGCCCTCGTCACGGCGGAGGGAAAACGAGGTCCACGATGCCGGCGGCGTGGAAACGGCCCTCGAGCACGCCGGCGGCGGCAAGCTGGCGTGCCTCGGCCAGCACGGCGGCGACGGGGCGCGAGGACTCGGCGCCGCGCGTGTAGGGCACCACGCAGAAGCTGCAGAACTTGTCGCAGCCCTCCTGGATCGCCAGGAAGGCAGCGGGCCCATCGGGCTGCCGGGCCTCCGGCAGGTGGTCGAACTTCGATTCGGCCGGGAAGTCGGTGTCGAGCTGGCGGCCAGCCTCGCGCGTCGCTCGCGCGATCATCTCCGGCAGGCGGTGGTAGGCCTGCGGCCCTACCAGCCCGTCGACCCCCCGCGCGCGGCGCAGCATCTCCTGCCCCCCCG
>CALMYM010000286.1 GCA_937873675.1 uncultured Alphaproteobacteria bacterium
GGCGCGATCTCGCTCCCCCTCAAGTCGGCCGATTACAGTGTCGCCGCCAGAAAGAGGGGAAACCTCGGGGGTCCGCGCAAGATTACAACCAAGACCGGCATCCCGGCCTACAAGTGGGACGTCTCCGACTACGATGCCTGCGCCGCCGGCATCGCCAAGGTCGAAGCCGACCTCGGCCCGATCGAAGTGCTGGTCAACAACGCCGGCATCACCCGTGACGGCATGTTCCACAAGATGACCAAGGAGCAGTGGAACGCGGTCATCGGCACCAACCTCAACTCGCTGTTCAACATGACCCGTCCGGTCTGGGAAGGCATGCGCGCCCGCAAGTTCGGCCGTGTCGTCTGCATCTCCTCGATCAACGGCCAGAAGGGCCAGATGGGTCAGGTGAACTATTCCGCCGCCAAGGCCGGCGACCTCGGCTTCGTCAAGTCGCTCGCCCAGGAAGGCGCCCGCGCCGGCATCACCGTCAACGCCATCTGCCCCGGCTACATCGCCACCGAGATGGTCAAGGCGATCGATCCGGCCGTGGTCGAGAAGTCGATCCTGCCGCACATCCCGGTCGGCCGCCTCGGCGAGCCGGAGGAGATCGCTCGCGCGGTCGTCTTCCTCGCCTCCGACGACGCCGGCTTCGTCACCGGTTCGACCATGGCGGTCAACGGCGGCCAGTACATGATCTGATCCTCGGCACCGTCGAGATCCGCGAGAGGGGGCCCACCGGCCCCCTCTTTCGTTTTCGGGCCCGATCGTCGAAAGTCGGCGGCGTGACCGAGACCAGGGAGTGACGATGTCGATGATCCTGCCGCACGTGGCGCGTGGCCCCGAAGGCCGCCCGCCGATCGTCTTCCTGCACGGCTTCGCCGGCGACCGCGAGACATGGCTCGGTCAGTTGATCCCGCTCGAGACCCGCCACCGGGTGATCGCCTTCGATCTGCCCGGCCACGGCGAGGCGCTCGACTGGCCGAAGATCGGCCACGCCGGTCTCGCCGCCCAGGCGGTGATCGATTCGCTCGCCGCCCTCGGCCACCAGCGTTTCCATCTCGTCGGCCATTCGATGGGCGGCGCCATCGCCACCATCGCCGCCTTCAAACTCGCCGGCACCGGCGAAGTCGCGAGCCTCACCCTGGTCGCCCCCGGCGGCTTCGGCCCGGAGATCGACGCCCGCCTGCTGCGCCGCTTCGCCGTGGCGACCGAGGCGGCCGAGATCGAGGCCCTCAACGAGCGCTTCTTCGGCTTCGAGACCGAGATTCCCCCCGCCGCCGTCGCCCGCATCGTCGAGGGTCGGCGCGATCCCCGCGTCTGCCCGACGCTCGCCCGCGTCGCCGAGGCGATCCTCGACGGTGAGCGCCAGAAGGGCTTCGATCTCGCCCGTCTCGCCGACCTGCCCCACCCGATCCGCCTGATCTGGGGCGAGCAGGACCGCGTCCTGCCGATCCGCCAGAGCGAAGCCGTGCCCGGCGTCGTCGCCGTCCACCGCTTCCCCGGCGTCGGCCACATGCCGCATCTCGAGATGCCGCGCGAGGTCACCCGCCTGATCGCCGAGAGTGCCGCCTGCGGCTGAAAACGCGGAATTTCACGGAAAATCCGGGTGTCCGAGTGTCGCGGCGGTGGACGACCGGTTCTCGAGATCGACCGCTCGTGTTAACCATGTTCTCAGAAGCTCACCGTCCACGCATCCTTGGCGGAGGAAGCATGATCGTCTGGGCCGTCGTCGGGCTCTTCGTCGGTTGGTTCCTGTCCAGGCGCCTGCGCGTGGACAGCCTCGGCGTGTTCCTCGTCTCCTCGGTCGCCCTGCCGCTCCTCGTCCTCGCCACGGTCCGCCGCATCGACCCCGATGTGCTCTGGGACTACGCCGCCTTCTGGCTGGCGGTGCAGAGCTCCTATTTCGCCGCCAACCTCTTCGCCGAACGGGCGAAGCCGACGCCGCCGGAAGCGGACGACGGCGCCCTCGAGAACGCCTGACCGCCGCTCAACGCCGGCTCGCCGCCGCCGTTCCTCACGGACAGGAATTCGGGAAGCGCAGGTGGATCGCGTCGATTTCGGCGGCGATCTCCGCCGTGATCTCGAAATCGAAGGCGGCGAGGTCCTCGTCGAGCTGCGCCAGGGTGGTGGCGCCGATGATCGTCGAGGCGACGCAGCCGCGCGAGGCGACGAAGGCGAGCGCCAGCGTCGCCGGCGACACCCCGACCTTCGCCGCCAGATCGACGTAGGCGCGGATCGCCGCGTCGGCGTTCGGCCGCTCGTAGCGTTGACCGCGGTTGAACAGCGTGGTGCGCGCCCCCGCCGGCCGAGCACCGTCGAGATACTTGCCGGTGAGATAGCCCTGGCCGAGCGGCGAATAGGCGAGCAGCGACACGTCCTCGCGCAGGCACGCCTCTGCGAGGTTCACCTCGAAGGTGCGGTTGAGCAGGTTGTAGGCGTTCTGGATCGACACGATGCGCGGACCGCCGGTCACTTCCGCCGCGCGCAGCCAGCGCATCACCCCCCAGGTCGACTCGTTGGACAGGCCGATGTGGCGGATACGGCCGGCCTTCACGGGCGCCGCGAGCGCCTCCAGCGTCTCCTCGATCGGGGCCTCGTCGGGCGAACGCCCGGGATCGGTCCAGATCGTCGGGTTGGCGCCGAAGCCCGGCCCCCGCCGCTCCGGCCAGTGCACCTGATAGAGATCGATCGTGTCGATGGAGAGCCGCTTCAGGCTCTTGAACACCGCCTCGTCGACATGGGCGCGGGTGAGCCGCGTCGGCGAGCCGTCGTCGCGGAACCACGCCATGTCGGAGCGGCCGCAGACCTTGGTCGCCACGATGATCTTGTCGCGATTGCCCCGCGCCTTCATCCACGAACCGATGATCTCCTCGGTGCGGCCCTGCGTCTCCGGCTTCGGCGGGATCGCGTAGAGCTCGGCGGTGTCGAGGAAGTCGATACCGTGATCGAGCGCCCGGTCGATCTGGGCGTGGCCCTCGGCTTCGGTGTTCTGCTCGCCGAAGGTCATGGTGCCGAGGCAGACGGCGGGAATGGTGAGATCGGTACGGCCGAGACGGGTGCGACGCATGGGGCCTCTCGCGGCTGGGAACATCAGGGTCGGGTGGAGCCGACGCGCGCCAGAAGCTCGCGCACGCTCGGCAGGATACGGGTGACGATCACCTCGACGCCCTCGGCGGTCGGGTGCAGTCCGTCGGGTTGGACGAGTTTCGCCTCGAGGGCGACGCCGTCGAGGAAGAACGGATAGAAGAGCGCGCCGTGCGCCTTCGCCACCTCGGCGAAGATCGGATCGAAGGCCTCGGCATAGCTCTCGCCGAGATTGCGCGGCGCCAGCATGCCGGCGACCAGCACCGTCTGCCCGCGTTCCGTCAGCCGTGCGACGATGGCGTCGAGGTTCTTGCGCGTCTCCGCCGGCGGCAGCCCGCGCAGCGCGTCGTTGGCGCCGAGTTCGACGATCACCGCCTGCGCGTCCGCCGGCACCGACCAGTCGAGCCGCGCCAGTCCCGCGTCGGTGGTGTCGCCCGAGACCCCGGCGTCGATCACTTCGACGTGATGACCCGCCGCCGTCAGCGCCGCCTCGAGCCGCGGGGCGAACCCCCGCCCCTTCGGCAGGCCGTAGCCGGCGGTCAGGCTGTCGCCGAGCGCGACGACCCGGATCTTCCCCGGCTCGGCCGCGCGCAGCGGCCCGTTCGTCGTCGTCGCGACGGCGATCGTCCCGAAAACGAGGCCGATCGCGCCGAGAACGGCGCGGCGGGACGGCACGAGACGGGATCGTTCGGGGTGAAGCGGCATGGCGGTGGACGTCCGATTGCGGTGTCGCGGCGCGGATCGAGGCTTTATCGACCGGCCATCGTCACCATATGACGACGGAGCCACGCATTTCGAGACCCCCCGCCGCCACGCGTCGCGCATGGCTCGCCCGCGCCGCCCTGCGAAGAGTGCAGATCTTGTCCGACACCGCCATCCGCCTCGACGACGTCCACCTCACCCTCGGCAGCGGCACCGCCGCCGTCGAAGTGCTGCGCGGCCTCGACCTCGCCATCGCGCGGGGCGAGAAGGTCGGCATCGTCGGCGCCTCCGGTTCGGGCAAGTCGACGGCGTTGATGGTGACCACCGGCCTCGAGCGCGCCGACCGCGGCCGTGTCGAGGTCGCCGGCACCGATCTCGGCCGCCTCGACGAGGACGCCCTCGCCCTCTTCCGCGGCCGCACCGTCGGCATCGTCTTCCAGGCCTTCCACCTCGTCTCCGACATGACCGCGATCGAGAACGTCGCCACGCCGCTCGAACTCCTCGGCGCCCCCGACGCCTTCGCCCGCGCCCGCGCCGAACTCGAGGCCGTCGGCCTCGGCGCCCGCCTCGACCACTATCCGGTCCAGCTCTCCGGCGGCGAGCAGCAGCGCGTCGCCATCGCCCGCGCCCTGGTGCATCGCCCGGCGATCGTCGTCGCCGACGAGCCGACCGGCAATCTCGACGAGACGACCGGCGCGGCGATCGCCGACCTGCTCTTCGGTCGCGTCGACGAGGTCGGTGCGACGCTGATGCTGGTCACCCACGACCCCGATCTCGCCGCCCGCTGCGACCGGGTGATCCACGTCCGCGCCGGACGGGTGAACGAGGAGACCGCGGCATGAGCGCCGCCTCACCCCTCGGCTTCGCCACGGCGCTGCGCTTCGCCACCCGTTCGCTGCGCGGCACCGTCCACCGCGCCTTCCGCGGCTTCGGCATCTTCCTCGCCTGTCTGGCGCTCGGCGTCGCGGCGATCGCCGGCGTCGCCGCCCTCGGCCGCGCCTTCGACGCCTCGCTCGCCGCCCAGGGCGACCTCGTCCTCGGCGGCGACGTCGCCTTCTCGGTCAACCACCGGCCCCTCGGCGGCGCCGAACACGACTTCCTCGCCGCCCGCGGCCGCACCTCCGACGTCGCCACCCTGCGCGCCATGGCCCGCCGCGACGACGGCACCGCGACGCTGGTCGAGGCCAAGGCGGTCGACGCCGCCTATCCGCTGATCGGCCGGCTCACCGCCTCGACCGATGCCGATCCGGCCCGCGCCAAGGCGACGGCGATCGACGGCCGCCCCCTCCTCGCCACCACCGGCGCGGGCGACGCCCGCACCTTCGGCGTCCTGGTCGAGGACACGCTCCTCCCGCGTCTCGGCGTGACCATCGGCGATCGTCTCACCGTCGGCGCGGCGCAGGTCCGCGTCGCCGGCATCCTCGTCGACGAGCCCGACCGGCTGTCGAGCGGCGTCGGCTTCGGCCCGCGCCTGCTCATGTCGCGCGAGGCGCTCGAGGCCTCGGGGCTCCTCGCCCCCGGCAGTCTGGTGCGCTGGCACACCCGCCTGGTCCTCGCTCCCGGCGGCGACGTCGCCACCACCATCGACGTGGCGAAGAGCACGTTCCCCGCCGCCGGTTGGGAGATCCGCTCGCGCAAGGAGGCCGCCCCGGGGCTCGCCTCCACCATCGACCGCTTCGTTCAGTTCCTCACTCTCGTCGGCCTCACCACCCTGGTGATCGGCGGCCTCGGCGTCGCCCATGCGGTGACCGGCCATCTCGAGCGCCGGCGCGAGACCATCGCCATCTGGAAGACGCTGGGCGCCACCCGCGGCTTCGTCTTCCTCGTCCACGCCCTGGAGATCGGCGCCATCGCCCTCCTCGGCATCGGCCTCGGCGTCGCCATCGGCGCGGCGGTGCCCCATCTCTTCGCCGGACCGCTCGGCGACGCCCTCGGCCTCGACCTGATCCCCGTCGCCGCGCCCGGCCCGTTGGCGCTGGCCGCCCTCGAGGGTGCGGTCACCGCGGCGCTCTTCGTCACCGTGCCGCTCGGCACCGCCGTCGACGCCCGCCCGGCGACGCTGCTGCGCGGCGAGATCGAGCCGGTCGGCCGCCGCCCGCGCCTCGCCCGCCTCGTCCCGGCGGCGGTCCTCACCGTCCTCCCCCTCGCCCTGGTCGTCGGCCTGTCGCCGGAACGGCGCATCACCCTGCCCTATCTCGGCACCCTGGTCGTCGCCTACGCCGTGTTGCGCCTCGTCGCCGCCGGCCTCGTCGCCGCCGCCCGCCGCATGCCGCGCCCGCGCCTCTTCGAGGCCCGCGCGGCGATCGCCGCCATCGCCCGCCCGGGCGCCCCGACCGCCTCGATCGTCCTCTCCCTCGGCCTCGGCGCCACCCTCCTCGCCGCCCTCACCCAGGTCGAGAGCGGCCTGACCGCCGCCCTCTCCTCGACGCTGCCGAAACAGGCGCCGAGCTTCTTCTTCCTCGACGTGCCGGCGCGCGACGCCGACGCCTTCCGCACCTTCCTCCGCGACGAGGCGAAGGACGGCGTCGTCGCCGACGTGCCGATGTTGCGCGGCCGCATCGTCGCCCTGAAGGGCGAACCGGTGGAGAAGGTCGCGGCCGAGGAACACACCCGCTTCATCCTGCGCGGCGATCGCGGCGGGGAGGTGATTCGGCGTTCGGCGCGGAGGGTGCAGCGGGGGGGTTCCTGGGCCGCGGCCTTCCCCCCCGGCTCGCCCTTCCGG
>CALMYM010000287.1 GCA_937873675.1 uncultured Alphaproteobacteria bacterium
GGTGTAGCCCTGGCGCGCGAACTGGATCACACGCTTGATGTAGTTCTCCGGCACCGCGGCCTTCTTGGCGGCGCGGATCTCGCGCTTCAGCGCCGGGTTCTTCGCCGGGTCGAAGCAGTCGTCGTTCGAGCCCTCGCAGTTGACGCAGGCCTTCATCACCGCCGAGAGGTGCTTGGCGACGGTCTTGGAACCGGTGACGAGAGCCGCGACCTTCTGCTCCTCCTTCACCTTCCAGTTGACGTATTCCTCGATGTCGGGGTGATCGACGTCGACGACGACCATCTTGGCGGCGCGGCGGGTGGTGCCGCCCGACTTGATGGCGCCGGCGGCGCGGTCGCCGATCTTGAGGAAGCTCATCAGACCGGAGGAACGGCCGCCGCCGCCCAGACGCTCGCCTTCGCCACGCAGGCGGGAGAAGTTCGAGCCGGTGCCGGAGCCGTACTTGAACAGGCGCGCCTCGCGCACCCACAGGTCCATGATGCCGCCCTCGTTGACGAGGTCGTCGGCGACCGACTGGATGAAGCAGGCGTGCGGCTGCGGGTGCTCGTAGGCGGACGCCGAGCGGACGAGTTCGCCCGAGGCGAAGTCGACGTAGAAGTGACCCTGGCTCGGACCGTCGATGCCGTAGGCCCAGTGCAGACCGGTGTTGAACCACTGCGGGCTGTTGGGGGCGACGAGCTGGAGGGCGAGCTGGGCGCGCAGTTCGTCGAAGAAGGCGAGGGCGTCGGCTTCGGTGTCGAAATAGCCGCCCTTCCAGCCCCAGTAGGTCCAGGTGCCGGCGAGACGATCGAACACCTGACGGGCGTCGTTCTCCGAACCCCAGCGCTCCTTCTCCGGCATCTCGGCGAGGGCCGCCTCGTCGGGCACCGAACGCCACAGCCACGACGGAACGGTCTCCTCCTCGACGCGCTTCAGGCGCGCCGGGACGCCGGCTTTACGGAAATACTTCTGGGCGAGGATGTCGGCGGCCACCTGGGAGAAGGCGGCCGGCACTTCGATGCCGTCGAGTTTGAACACCACCGAGCCGTCCGGATTGCGGATCTCGCTCGTGGTGGTGCGGAATTCGATCGCCTGATAGGGCGAACGGCCGGCCGTCGTGAAGCGACGTTCGATGCGCATGTCCTTCGATCCTCGAGCCCTTCGGGAAGCGCCTACCGGCCTTCCTCCCGATTCCGTCTTTCCCATGAGGCGGTGGCCGCCTCGCTTCGATGATTCCGTCCTGAGGAACGGGATATCTTGTGGCCAGCGTGCTCGCAAACACTAAATGTAGGGTTAACGAGGTCCTTCCACAAGGCACGAGGCGGGGGGTGCCGGCGATGCGGACACGGATCCGCGCCGCCCCGGAACACGTCGAACGACGCGGCCCGGAAGCCTCGATCACACTCTGTTTTCACTCAGGAGATCCGGTGGGCTCGGACGACCGATGCCGCTCGGTACTGAACGAGGAAAAAGCTAGTCCGAGTCCGGAAGGAGCGTCAAGCGCTTGGGTGTTTCGACGTAGCGCCGGCTAAATATGGTGGGCCGCCGTGTGGAAAACGGGGATGATGGGAGGGACGCCGAAGGGCCTCGCGGCGATCACTAAAATTCGAATCGAATTCCTTGAAAAAGCAGCGTTTCGATTGAACCCGGCCTTCAGACGGATGTGAGAGGGTGGCTTCGCGTCGATCTCCAGCGATCCCGGCGAAGGCCGTCGGAACGTTGTCGGAATCGGCGTGGCGCGCCGCTTTTCCCGGATTCGTCGGGCAGGGGCGGGGTGTCCCAGGGGAAGGCTCCGAGGGGTCCGACGGTCGACGGCCGGCGGAACGGAGCCAGGTGGGGAACGGTCCATGTCGGACATCCGAATCAATCGTGCGCACGACGTCGTCCTCGAAGATCTCGACATCGTCGTGGTCGACGATTCCAAGCCGATGCAGACGATCGTCCGGTCGATGCTGAACGCCGCCCGCGTCCATCGGGTGCGCACCTTCGACAATGCCGGCGAGGCCTACCGCTCGATGCTGGCGGAACCCTCCGACAAAGCGGGCGGGCCCTACCCCCGGAGCGTGGTGAAGCCGCCGCATCTCCTGATCACCGATTGGAACCTGCCGGACGCCGACGGCCTGTCGCTCGTCCGATCGATGCGCGATCCGCGCTCCGGGCCGCTGGTCTCGGTGCCGGTGATTCTCATCACCGGTCACGCCACCCGCACGCTGGTGGAGAAGGCGATCGCCTCGGGCATCCATTTCGTTCTCGCCAAGCCGCTGTCGCCGTCGAACGTGTTGAAGCGGATCGACGCGGCGATCCACGACGATCGCAACTTCGTGCTCGATCGGGCGCGCGGCTATTACGTGCTGCAGGGCGCCGACGAACTGCTCGCCGGCCAGCGCCAGCGTTGGCGCGAACTGCAGGAAGGAACCCTGCGCTCGACGCCGCCGGCCGCCGAACGGCCCGCACCCGGTGCTCAGCCCGCCCGAGCGACCCCGCCGGCTCCCGCAGCCGCCGCGGCGAAACCGGCGCAGCCGGCCCCGGCGCCGAAGGCCGCGAAGCCCTCGCGCGTTCCGCCAGATCGCCGCCACGCGGCCGGCTTCGGCGCGCCGACGACGCGCCGGGACCCCGCCGAAACGTCGACTGGACAGGCGTCGCATCAGGCGTCATAACGGCCTCGACATCCGAGCGAGGCCTTGTCGATGAAGCAGTTCTGGATCTTCTTGTTCACTTGGTGGAAGGGGCAGACCTTCGGCACCTGGTGGCACACCCGTCTCAACGGCGAATTGGTCGGCGAGGACGAGTTCGGCAACCGCTACTACCGGACCAAGGGCGGCAAGATCGATCCCTATTTCGGCCACGAGCGCCGTTGGGTGATCTACGCCGGCGAAGCCGAGGCCTCGGCCATTCCGCCGGGCTGGCACGGCTGGATGCACCACCGCACCGACGTGCCGCCGAGCCAGGAGAAGGGCTACACCCCCTGGCCCTGGCAGAAGCCGCATCGCCCCAACCCCACCGGAACGCCCGCGGCCCATCGTCCGCAGGGTTCGATCCTGGGTTCCGGCAAGCCCGCCGGCGCCGCCGGCTATCAGGCTTGGCAGCCGGAGGGAGGCCTGGGCGGCGAGGATCTCGGCGTCGTGCCCGCTTCGCCATCTCCTCGCCACGAGTGGCGGTCATCGATCGGCGGTGACGGCGGATCGGTCCGCCGCGCCGCCGTTTCCATACCGTCCGACCGTTTCGGAGCGACGATGACGACCACCTCGATGATCCCGCCGAAGACGCCCCGGCGCCGGAGCCTCGGACGTTTCGCGTTCGTGCCGGTCGCGCTCGCGCTCGCCACCGCCGCGGTCGCCGCGCCGCCGAAGCGCGCCCAGGTCTCCGAGGACGGCACCAAGATCGCCACGCCGATCGCCTCGTTCTCCGGCCTCGACAAGATCACCGGGCGGATCATCTCCTTCGACGTCGCCATCGACGAGACGGTGCAGTTCGGCGCGCTGCAGGTGACGCCGCGGGTCTGCCACACCCGTCCGCAGACCATGGCGCCGTTGACGACCACCTTCGTCGAGGTCGACGAGATCACCCTCGACAACAAGATCCGCCGCATCTTCACCGGTTGGATGTTCGCCGACAGCCCCGGTCTCCACGCCGTCGAGCACGCCGTCTACGACGTGTGGCTGACCGACTGCAAGATGTCGACCGACGATCCGGCGGCGCGCGCCAAGGCCGGCATCCCGACGACGCCGCCGACCGAGGGGGACGCTGCCGAGACCGCGCCCGCGGCTCCGGCGGCTCCCGCGGCCCCGGCGAAGCCGGCGGCCAAGCCGCAGCCCGCCGCCGCCGAAAAGCCCGCCGCGCCGCGTCCGCCGGCGCCCAAGGCCGACGCCGGAGCGCCGTCCCCGGCGACGCCGACCGCCCCGACGCCGAAGCCGAACGGCGGACCGCTGCCCACCCGCAGCGAATTGCCGCCGCTGCGCTGAGGCGACCGCCGCCGCTGTTCCTGAAATTCTCGTGACCCGTCGTCGATCCACGGTCGGCGAACGACCCGTCGTCGATCAGCTCACCGTCGGCTCGGCGAGAAGCTCGGTGACGCGCGCGCCGGGCACCGTTTCACCGGGCCCACCCAACCGGTGGAAGTCGGCGGTGACGGTCAGCGCCTGCTCGAGCCGGGCGCGATAGGCGCGGCGCGGGATCTCGACCGCACCGAATCGCCCGAGATGGGCGGTCAGGAACTGGGTGTCGAGAAGGACGTGGCCGCTCACCTTCAGCCGCGCCACGAGATGGACCAGTGCCACCTTCGAGGCGTCGGTGACGCGGCTGAACATGCTCTCGCCGAAGAAGGCGCCGCCGAGCGACAGGCCGTAGAGGCCGCCGACCAACTCGCCGTCCTTGCGGCATTCGACCGTGTGGACCATCCCGCGTCGGAAGAGCTCGCCGTAGAGGCGGCGGATCTCGGCGTTGATCCAGGTGCCCTGGCGCCCGGGGGCCGGGGCGGCGCAGCCGGCGACGACGCCGTCGAAGTCGGTGTCGCAGGTGACCGCGAAGCCGTCGCCGCGGACGGTGCGGGCGAGGCGGCGCGACAGATGGAAGCCGTCGAGCGGCAGGATCCCGCGCTTCTCCGGCTCGACCCAGAAGAGATCCGGGTCGTCGGCGGTCTCGGCCATCGGGAAGATGCCGATCGAATAGGCCCGGATCAGGGTCTCGGCGGTGATCCGGTGGAAGGGTCGGGCCACGGAGATCTCCGAAGAGAAGACCCCCGGACGGGACGCCCGGCCGAGGGGCCAGTGGAATGAATTCGACATTCGAATTCCGCCGCCGCTCGGCTCGTGTTCGAATGTCGAATTCAAAAATTCCACTGGAAACATAAGCTTGCCAGTGGTCCTCATGACTCCGACATTCGCACGACGGGGCTTCCGCAGGGGATGCGAATGTCGGAGCCGGACCACTGGGTCTCACGATCGACGAGCACGCCGGCTCAGTCGAAGGGCTTGGTCTCCAGGAACTTCTCCAGCCAATGGATGTCGTACATGCCGTTGGCGATGTCCTGGTTGTCGATCAGCTTGCGGAACAGCGGGATCGTCGTCTCGATGCCGTCGACGACGAACTCGTCGAGACAGCGGCGCAGACGCATCAGGCACTCGACCCGGTTGCGGCCGTGGACGATCAGCTTGCCGATCAGGCTGTCGTAGTAGGGCGGGATCTTGTAGCCCTGGTAGACGCCGCTGTCGACGCGCACCCCGAGGCCACCCGGCGGATGATAGTAGGAGATCCGGCCGGGGGAGGGGGTGAAGGTCGCCGGGTTCTCGGCGTTGATGCGGCACTCGATGGCGTGGCCCTTGAACTCGATGTCGTCTTGGGTGACCGACAGCCCGGCGCCGGCGGCGACGCGGATCTGCTCGTAGACGAGATCGATGCCGGTGATCGCCTCGGTGATCGGATGTTCCACCTGCAGGCGGGTGTTCATCTCGATGAAGTAGAACTGGCGGTTCTCGTAGAGGACCTCGATGGTGCCGGCGCCGGGGTAGCCGAGATCGGCCACCGCCTTGGCGCAGATGCCGCCGATCTTGGCGCGCGCCTCGGCGTTGAGGGCGGGCGAGTTCGCCTCTTCCCAGACCTTCTGATGGCGGCGCTGCAGCGAGCAGTCGCGTTCGCCGAGATGCACCGCCCCGCCCTTGCCGTCACCGAGAACCTGGATCTCGATGTGGCGCGGCGTGATCAGCAGCTTCTCCATGTAGACCGAATCGTCGCCGAAGGCGGCCTTGGCCTCGCCGCGCGCGGTGGCATAGGCCTCGTGGAGATCGGCGGTGGTCTTGGCGACCTTCATGCCGCGTCCGCCGCCGCCGGCCGACGCCTTGATCAGCACCGGATAGCCGATCTCTTCGGCGTAGCGTTCGGCGTCCTCGACGGTCTCGACCGCACCGGCGGAGCCGGGGACGACCGGGATGCCGAGGCGCTGCGCGGTGCGTTTGGCCTCGATCTTGTCGCCCATGATGCGGATGTGCTCGGCCGAGGGGCCGATGAACTTGACGCCGTGGGCCTCGACGATCTCGGCGAAGCGGGCGTTCTCGGAGAGGAAGCCGTAGCCCGGATGGACGGCCTCGGCCCCGGTGATCTCGCAGGCGGCGACGATCTGAGGAATGTTCAGGTAGCTCTCGGACGCCTTCGGCGGGCCGATGCAGACGCTCTCGTCGGCGAGGCGGACGTGCATGGCGTCGGCGTCGGCGGTGGAATGCACCGCGACGGTCGAGATGCCCAGCTCCTTGCAGGCACGCAGGACCCGGAGCGCGATCTCGCCACGGTTGGCGATGAGGACCTTGTTGAACATCGGCGCTGCCCCGCGCCTATTCGATGACGATGAGGGGTTCGCCGAATTCGACCGGCTGGCCGTCCTCGACGAGGATCGCCGTGACCTTGCCGGCGACCGGGGCCGGAATGGCGTTCATCGTCTTCATGGCTTCGACGATGAGGAGTGTCTGGCCGACCTTCACGTCGCTGCCGACCTCGACGAAGGTCGCCGAGCCCGGTTCCGGCGAACGATAGGCCGTGCCGACCATCGGCGAGGGGACCGTGCCGGGCTTGGGCTTGGCATCGCTGGCC
>CALMYM010000288.1 GCA_937873675.1 uncultured Alphaproteobacteria bacterium
GGCGGTGGACGCTCGCGTCGTGGACGGCGAGGCGCAGCGCCAGACTGTCCGATTGGCCGCGCATCACCATGGCCTCGGCGCGCGACAGTTTCCGCGTCGGCTCGGGCAGGCGCACGGTGTGGCCGGTGAGCGCAGCCCGGTCGGTGCCGTAGGTCACCTCGAGGTCGGGAACCCGCGCGATCGCCCGCACACAGGCGGCGAGCGCCTGCTTGAAGGGTTCGTTGGGCGGGGTCTTGTCCTTCGGAGCCATTCCGCTCGAACTCGCGTCCGGGATTCGGGAGGACCGCCCGTCGCAGCGACGGACGGGTGGGAGGTGCGGCCGTCATCGGCATGGGCGACGGTCGGAACCGTCGCCCGTACCGGTTCAGCTCAGCACGACGTTGAGGGCGCTCTCCGGCAGGTCCTTGCCGAAGCAGCGCTGGTAGAACTCGGCGACCTTCGGCCGCTCGGTCTCGTCGCACTTGTTGAGGAAGGTGACGCGGAGCGCGAAGCCGACGTCGCCGAAGATCTCGGCGTTCTCGGCCCAGGTGATGACGGTGCGCGGGCTCATCACCGTCGACAGCTCGCCCTGGACGAAGGCGTTGCGACTCATGTCGGCGACGCGGACCATCTTGGCGACGATGTCGCGGCCTTCGTCGTTCTGGTAGTGCTTCGCCTTGGACAGGACGATGCCCACTTCCTCGTCGTGCGGCAGATAGTTCAGCGTCGTGACGATAGACCAGCGGTCCATCTGCGCCTGATTGATCTGCTGGGTGCCGTGATAGAGGCCGGAGGTGTCGCCGAGGCCGATGGTGTTCGCCGTGGCGAACAGGCGGAAGGCCGGGTGCGGGCGGATGACGCGGTTCTGATCGAGCAGCGTCAGGCGGCCGGACGATTCGAGGACGCGCTGGATGACGAACATCACGTCGGGGCGGCCGGCGTCGTATTCGTCGAAGACCAGGGCGACGTTGTGCTGATAGGCCCAGGGCAGGATGCCGTCGCGGAACTCGGTGACCTGCATGCCGTCCTTGACCACGATGGCGTCCTTGCCGATCAGGTCGATACGCGAGATGTGGCTGTCGAGGTTGACGCGGACGCAGGGCCAGTTGAGGCGGGCGGCGACCTGCTCGATGTGGGTCGATTTGCCGGTGCCGTGGAAGCCGGTGACCATGACGCGGCGGTTCTTGGCGAAGCCGGCGAGAATGGCGAGGGTGGTGTCGCGATCGAAGAGGTAATCGGGATCGACGTCGGGAACATGGTCTTCGGCGGTGGAATAGGCCGGCACCATCAGATCGCTTTCGAAGCCGAAGGTGTCCTTCACGGAAATCATCTGATCCGGCAGGCCGGCCACGGTCTTCTCGGTCTCGCTCATCTTTCCTCCGTCCCCGCCGGTGGCACGCGGGCACGCGCGCTCCTCATGGACCCGTAGACCGGCGGAGGTCATCGTTTCGAACCGGCGCACACTAGCGGAGCCCACGCCGCCGCACCAGCCGGACGACACCGATCCGGTGATCGACGCACGGCGGCCATGGCGTGGGCGCATGGGTGGCGGTGGGACGGATCAGCACAGGCCGGCGGTGCGCAGCAGTTTGTAGGCCTGGATGATCTCCTGGAGGCGGCCCTCCGAGGAGCGATCGCCGCCGTTGGCGTCGGGGTGGTGACGCTTGACCAGATCCTTGTAGCGGGCGCGGATCGCCTGAGCGTCGGCCGCCTCGGGCAGGCCGAGGGTGTCGAGCGCCTTCTTCTCCAACGGCTTGCGGCGTACCGGCGGGGCCCGGTATTCGGCGCGGAAGCGGGCGGCGCGACCGAACTGGATGCGCGGATCGCCGGAGCGGCGGGTCCAGTTGCGGGGGACCTCGAAATCCTCGGGGCGGGGGCGCGGGCCGCTCGCATCCGGGTTGGAGCCCATCGCCCAGGTCGGCCGGTGGCCGGTCACCGCGTCCTCGTGGAAGGCGGCGACGTCGGCGGCGCCGAGGCCCGAGAAATAGTTGTAGGTCTTGTTGTAGAGGCGGACGTGGTCGATGCAGAAGTGGTGATACTCGCCCTCGCGGGCACGGCCCTTCGGCGCCGGATGGGTCCCCGCCGCCTCGCAGCCTTCCCAGTCGCAGATCGGGAAGTTGCGCTTGGCCAGGATCTCCGGGTCCGGCTTGATGCGAATGCGCTCGAAGATGTCGTCGAACTTCATCGGCGGATAATGGTGTCTCGTGGGTCGCACCACAAGGCTGGTGCGAGGGGGATCGGCTCGGCGCCGAGGATGGTTCCGAAACGCCGAGCGGAGAGTTAACATGAAACCCGTTCCCGACGATCTTTGGAGTTCGAAGCGGCCGATGACCTATCGCCAACGCATGATCGACAAGCTCACCGCCGCCTTCCGGCCGAGCTTCCTCGAGGTGATCGACGAATCCGACCGCCATCACGGCCACGCCGGCCATCACTCGCAGGGCGAGACCCATTTCGTCGTCCAGATCGCCTCGCCGGCCTTCCGCGACACGACCCGTCTGCAGCGCCATCGGATGATCAACGAGGTGCTGAAGCAGGAACTGGCCGAGCGGGTGCACGCCCTCACCATCGAAGCCGACCCGGCCTGAACGAGCGGTTTCCGGGGTATCGGCCGGCCTTTCCCTCCCGACTTAACCTCTCGTTGGGGAAGGAGGTGGCATGTTACGATTCAGGTGGCCGTGATCATCGATTCGTTCCTCGAAGGTCGAGTTCGTGATGCCGAGAATCGATCTGCCGACGCTGCTCATGGTGTCGACGGCCCTGTTCGGTCTGATGGCGGTGATGTTCCTCATCACCTGGCGCCAGGATCGGCGGGCCAACGGCGCGATGCTCTACTGGGCGGGCTCGCACCTGCTCGGGGCGCCGGCGTGCGTGCTTCTGGCGCTGCGCGGTGAGATCTCGGCGTTTCTGTCGATCGGTTTGGCCAACGTCCTGGTACTGGCCGCTTTCGGGTCGCTGCTGGCCGGCGCGCTCGCCTTCGAAGGGCGTCGCTTTCGGATCCCGGCGATCGTCGCGGCACCGGTGATCTGGATCGTGGCGACACAGTCGCCGGCGGTCTGGGGGAGTTTTTCGGTCCGAGTGGTCCTGGTCTCGACGCTGATCTTCGCGCTCGTCGCGACGTCGGCGGTGGTGATCTGGCGCGGCCGCAGGCGTGAGGCGCTGCCGTCCCGGCCGATCGTCGCGGTGCTGCTCGCTCTGATCGCCGTCGGCCATCTGTCGCGACTGATCCTGACCGTCGACCGGCCGGCGTCGGAGAGTTTCGCGGCGCTGGACACCGGCTGGATCGCCTTCATCGCCATGCAGATCCTGATCCAGGAGGTGGTGCTCGGCTATGCGCTCCTGTCGATGGTCAAGGAACGCGGCGAGGCTCGCCAGCGCGCCACCGCCGAGATCGATTCGCTCACCCTGGCATTGACCCGCCGTGCCTTCTTCGAGCGCGCCACGGCCCGGCTCGCCGCCGATCCGTCGCGGGGGGCGGTGCTGATCTTCGATCTCGATCGCTTCAAGGCGATCAACGACACCCACGGTCATCTCGTCGGCGATCGGGTGCTCGCCGATTTCGCCGGTGTGGTGTCGTCGCAGATCGGTCCGAAGGACGTCTTCGGCCGCTTCGGCGGCGAGGAGTTCATCCTGTTTCTCGCCGAGGCCGACTTCTCCACCGCGTGGCGGATGGCGGAAGCGGTGCGACGCGATTTCGGCGCGCTGGGGATCCGCAACGGCGTTCGCGTCGTCGACGCCACCGTCAGCGTCGGTGTCGCGGCGGTGCCGCTGATCGAACCGGATCTCGATCGCCTCGTCGCCTCCGCCGACGCCGGCCTCTATGCGGCGAAGCAATCGGGGCGCGATCGGGTCGAAACGGTCGCCGAACCGGTGCGTCGGGTGCCGCGGACCGGACGAGCGGTTTGAACCGACCGCCGGCGGCGTGCTAGCAGAGGGCTCCCTCCTCTCGACCGGCCGGACCTCATGACCTTCGAACGCTCTCTTCTCGATTCCCTCGTCGAAACCACGCTCGCCGCGGGGCGGGTGGTGATGGACGTCTATGCCGGTGACTTCGCCGTCACCACGAAGGGCGACGCCAGCCCGGTGACGGAGGCGGACGAGCGGGCCGAGAAGGTGATCCTCGCCGACCTCGCCCGTCTTCTGCCCGGGGTGGCGGTGATCGCGGAGGAAGAAGCAGCCGCCGGCCGTCTGCCGGCGAACCTCGGCGAACGCTTCGTTCTGGTCGATCCGCTCGACGGCACCAAGGAGTTCGTCTCGCGCAACGGCGAGTTCACGGTGAACATCGCGGTGGTGGAAGACGGGCGGCCGATCGCCGGAGTCGTCCTGGCGCCGGCGCTGGGCGAGATCTTCGTCGGCGCGGTCGGCGAGGGCGCGCGTGCCGGCCGCATCGACGCCGACGGACGCGTCGTCTGGCGCGACATCACGGTGCGCACCGTGCCGGCGGAAGGGTTGGTGGTGCTCGCCAGCCGCTCCCATGCGGGGCCGGAGACCGAAGCGCTGCTGGCGCGCCTGCCGGTGGCGAAGCGCGTCTCGGCCGGGTCGTCGCTGAAGTTCTGCCGGGTGGCGGCGGGCGAGGCCGATCTCTATCCGCGCCTCGGTCGGACCATGGAATGGGACACGGCGGCGGGCGACGCGGTGCTGCGCGCCGCCGGCGGGGCGGGCGTCCGTGCCGCCCGGGGGCCCTTCCGCTACGGCACGCGGGACCCAGCCGGCGCACTCGGCCTTCCCCACCCCCC
>CALMYM010000289.1 GCA_937873675.1 uncultured Alphaproteobacteria bacterium
ATCAGGGCGAGCGCCGCGGCGGCGGCGTGGAAGCGGCGGATCACCCGGCGGGGGCCGGGCCGCCTCGACCCCCCGGTCGCGTCGACGATCCACAGTGCCGCGTCGCTCGCCGCGATCGGCCGGCGGTCGGCCGGGCGCAGGCGTTCCGGCGACAGTTCGGCGAGGGCTTCGTCGAGGCGCGGATAGGCCATGGCGTGGGGGCCGTGGACCCAGACGGCGGCGGCCACCCGGAGATGCGGGGCGGCGGTCTCGAACAGCGGCAGCAGCGGCCCGTCGACGACGACGTGGCGGGGCGCGACCGTGGTGATCGCCGCGGCGAGAGCCTCGCCGTCGCGCGTCGGATCGAGGAGGGCGGTGACCGCACCGCAGGCGGCGACGCCGAGCCACGCGGCGACGCGTTCCGGCCGGTTGGCCATCAGCAGCGCCATCGGCTCGCCGCGCGCCACGCCGTGGAGGATGCACCAGCGGGCCCAGCGGGCGGCATGGCCGACGAGGTCCTCGAAGCTCAGGCGTTCGACCCCGTCGGCGGAGACGAGGGCGAGGCGGGCGCGATGCTCGGCGGCCCATTCCTCGATCTCGTCGCGCAGCGTCTGGGTCGGCGCCACGTCGAGTTCGGCGAGGCGCCGGGCGACGGCGCGGCGGTCGCGGGCCAGGGCGATCCTGTCGGCGGCCGTGTCCCAGAGGCCCATGGCGTCGTTCCTCGCGCCGCCGACCGTCAGGAGAAGGTGCCGGAGAAGCCGGAGACCGACAGCGGATTGTCGGTGACGGCGACGCGGTCCGGCGTGTCGGGGGCGAGCTGGCCGACGAAGGCGTCGAACATGCGTTTGACGAAGCCCTCTTCGAGGTCGCGGGTGATGAACACCAGCCGCGAGCGGTGGTCGGCATCGGGCCAGTGGTCGAGTTGGGCGACCGGATGGACGACGTGCTGGACGACGTGCAGCACCAGCGGGCGCTCGGGATCCTCGGCGAGGCGGACCACGCCCTTGACGCGCAGCAGCTTCGGCCCGTGGGCCGAGCGCAGCAGGTCGAGGAAGAGATCGAGCGAAGCGGCGGCGATCGGTCGGTCGGTGGTCAGGCAGAAGGCGCGGATGTGGGCGTCGTGCCGGTTGGGGTCGTGGACATGGTGATCGGGATGATCGCAATCCGTCCCGCAGGCCGAGCCGTCGGCGTGATGGTGATCGTCGTGGTGCCCGTGCCCGTGGTGATGGTGGCCGTGATGATCGTGACCATGGGCGTGATGGCCGTGCCCGGCGGCCTCTTCACGGCGGCGTTCGGCCTCGCGGTCGCGGTAGGCCTCTTCGGCGAGCCAGCGGGTGACGTCGGCGGACTTGGTCTCCGGCCGCCACAGGCCGCTCTCCAGCAGCGCTGCCGGGGTCGCCGCGCCGGCCGCGGCGTCGAGGAGGGGCGCGGCGGGGTTGAGCACGCGCAGCCGGGTGCGCAGGGCGACGAGGCTGCGCTTCGCTTCCGGCGTGTCGCAGAGATCGGACTTGGTGAGGACCAACCGGTCGGCGACGGCGGCCTGTTTCACCGCCTCCTCCTGGGCGTCGAGGGTCGCCATGCCGTTGACCGCGTCGATCAGGGTGACGACGCCGTCGAGGCGGTAGCGGCGCACCAGATAGGGGTGCCGCATCACGGTGTGGAGGATGGGCGCCGGGTCGGCGAGGCCGGTGGTTTCGATCACCACCCGCTTCAACGCCTTCAGGCGACCGTTGTCGAGGCGCTTCAGGAGGTCCTCGAGGGTCGAGACGAGATCGCCGCGGATGGTGCAGCACAGGCAGCCGGAGGAGAGCTCGACGACGCCGTCGTCGGCGCGTTCGACCAGGACGTGATCGATGCCGACCTCGCCGAATTCGTTGATGATCACCGCCGCGTCGGCCATCGCCGGGTCGTGGAGCAGGCGGTTGAGCAGGGTCGTCTTGCCGGCGCCGAGGAAGCCGGTGATGACGGTCAGCGGGATCGGCTCGGGCGGACGGGGGGGTGTCGGGTCGGGCATCGGTCGCGTCTCCTCGGTCGAACCGCTGCGGTCGACGAAAGGCGCCGGGGGGACCGGCGCCGGGGCGGGCTGATCAGCCGCCGGATTTCTTCTTCGGCTTGGCCGCCGGCATCGGGGCCGCGGCGGCCTTCGATTTCGGCTTTTCGACCGATTTCGTCTTCGTCGCGGCCGGCTTCACCTTCTTGGCGGCCATGGCCCGCGTCGGCGCAGGCTTCGCCGCGACCCGGGCAGCGGCGGGGCGTGCGACGGGAAGGGCGGCGGCGGGGGTGACGCCGGGGGCGGTGATGACGAGCGGCGAACCGTTCGCCGGCGACAACGCCGCACCGAGGCCGGCGCCGGCGCCCGGGCCGGTCGGCGGCTGGTCGCCGGGGGCGCGCGGGCGGATGGCGCCGGGGGCGGAGACGGTGGAAAAGGTCGGCGCCGCCATCAGCGCCGACGGGTCGTTGGTCGGGACGAGGGCCAACATCTCGCCGGCGTCGCTCGGCGCGGCATCGGCGCCGCCGAGCCAGACGCGCACCGGCGGGCCGATGTCGAAGCGTTCGGTGAGATAGGTGGCGGGCTTGACCGGCGCCCAGCCGGGTTCACCCGGCCGGATCACCGCGGACTGGTCGCGGCCGCCGCTCGTGGTCATGCGGGCCGATTCGCCGATCTCTTCCGGGTCGGGGGTGCGGTCGCGCTTCTTGCCGCAGATCTGCGGTTTCATATCGACGACCGGGCGGCCGGCTTCGGGGCCGCGCGACATGTGGTCGAGGGTCTCGTTGGTGGAGAAGCGGCCGAAGAGGTTCCCGCCCTGCTCGAAACCCTTGGTGAAGAGTTCGGCGGCGAGTTCGGCGCGCACCCGGGTGTTGCGGGCGCCGAGCACCACCGCCACCAGCTTGCGACCGCCGCGCGTCGCCGAGGCGACGACGTTGAAGCCGGAGGAACAGATGAAGCCGGTCTTCATGCCGTCGGCGCCGGGGAAGCGGTCGAGCAGGTGATTGTGGTTGCGGATGACATCGTCGCCCAGCTGGATGCCGGGCAGGCGCCAGAGGCCGGAGGCTTCCGGGAACTCGGTGAGCAGGGCGCGGGCGAGGAGGCCGAGGTCGCGGGCGGTGGTGATCTGGCTCGAATCGGGCAGGCCGTTGGGGTTGCCCCAATGGGTCGAGCGCATGCCGAGGAGGCGCGCCTGCCGGTTCATCTCGGCGACGAACGCCTCCTTGGAGCCGCCCACGGCTTCGGCGAGCGCCCATGAGACGTCGTTGGCCGACTTCACCATGATGATCTTCAGGGCGTTGTCGACGGTGACCACCTCACCGACCTTGAAGCCCATCTTGCTCGGCGGTTGGCGCGAGGCGGTGGCGGTCATCGGCACCGGCGAGGTGGTGCGGATGCGCCCCGAGCGGATCGCCTGCAGCGTCACCCAGGCGGTCATCAGCTTGGTGACCGAAGCCGGATACCACGCCTGATCGGCGTTGTGGCGGGCGACGATCTCACCCGAGCGGGCGTCGAAGACCAGATAGGCACCGGCCGTCGGCGCCGCGACTGCGACGCCGGTCAGGGCGAGGAGGCCGGCGAGCGCCGCGGTGAGCGCGACCGAGGCGCGGCGGCGAAGGGAGATCGGGCGCGTCGAGAGCGGGCGGTTCACGGGACGTCGTCTCTCCGTTCGGCGCGGGACGTCGCAGCGAAGCGACGGCGGGCGGCGCGGGTCCTCGAGAGGTCGGATCGGGCATCGATAGCCGATTTGCGAGGCGCCGGCCAAGGGGTCGACGCGCGGAGGCCGTCGACTTCGTCGCAATCGGCCGTCAGGGGTTGCAGCTTGCTCGAGAATGAGCCGAAATCGCGGCACGGTGCTCGCGCGCGGCGAAAGCGCTGGACGCGGCGGCGCGGACGTGTGCATCCACGGGGGACCGATCGCCGCGGAGGAGCGGCGCGGACGGAGCCGTACCCATGCCCTCGACGTCGCTCGATCGTGCCGACCCTTCGCCGCCGTTGCGCCTCGAGCGGGCGCGCGGCCGGGCCGAGGTCGGCTTCAAGCTGCGCGACGGCGAGACGGTGCTCGACCGCCTGTACCAGGAGGGGCAGGCGAAGATCCGGCTGCCGAAGAGCCACGGCGGCGAGCCGGCGACGGCGGTGCTGATCAACACCGCCGGCGGCATCGCCGGGGGCGATCAGCTGAGCTACGCGGCGCGCTTCGCAGCGGGGACCACGGCGGTGGTGACCTCTCAAGCCGCCGAGCGGGTCTATCGCTCGTCGGCCACCGACGGGTCGCTCTCCGGCGAGGTGACGACCCGGATCGAGGTGGAGAGCGGGGCTTTCGCCGAATGGCTGCCGCAGGAGACCATCCTTTTCGACGGCGCGGCGCTCGACCGGCGGCTCGAGGTGGAGATGGCGGGCGACGCGCGGCTGTTGATGGCCGAGACGGTGGTGCTCGGCCGCGCCGCCATGGGCGAGCGGGTCGAAACCTGCCGGCTCGTCGACCGCTTCCGCATCCGCCGTGACGGGCGGCTGATCTTCGCCGACACGTTTCGGATCGAAGGCGAAGCCGGGGCGATCCTCGCCGGGACGGCGACGGGTCGGGGCGCCACCGCCCTCGCGACGCTCCTCCTGGTGTCGCCGGAGGCGGAGGCGCGGATCGAGGCTCTGCGCGAGGTCCTGGAGGAATGCGGCTCGCAGGCGGGGGTCAGCGGCTGGGACGGGATGGCGTGTCTCCGGTTGGGGCATGCCCCGGCGCGGCCGTTGCGCGACGACCTCGTGCGCATCATGTTGCACATTCGGCAGGCAGATCAGCCGCGTGTCTGGTCTTGCTGACCGCCTGCATCCGCCGCAGACTGCTCGAGAACCCATCGCTGCCCGCGTTCCCGCCGCCCGGTCGTTCCGTGATCGACGGTGCCGGGGACATCCGCGGGCGATCCGTCGGAAGAGCGCGCGCATGAACCTCACCCCTCGCGAGAAGGACAAGTTGCTCATCGCCATGGCGGCCATCGTGGCGCGCCGGCGGCTGGAGCGCGGCGTCAGGCTCAACCATCCGGAGGCGGTGGCGCTGATCACCGACTTCGTCGTCGAAGGCGCCCGCGACGGCCGCACCGTCGCCGAGCTGATGGAAGCGGGCGCACACGTGATCACCCGCGAACAGGTGATGCCGGGCGTCTCCGAGATGATCCACGACGTCCAGGTCGAGGCGACCTTCCCGGACGGCACCAAGCTCGTCACGGTGCATCATCCGATCCGCTGAACCGTCGTTTCCGAGGAGGCGTCGATGCTCGAACTGCGCCCCAACTGCGAATGTTGCGACCGCGACCTGCCGCCCGACGCCGAGGCGTACATCTGCACCTTCGAGTGCACCTGGTGCCTAACCTGCGCCTTCGAGGTGTTGAAGGGCGTCTGCCCCAACTGCGGCGGCGGCTTCGAGCGCCGTCCGGTGCGCCCCGCCGCGAAACTGAAGAACAATCCCGCTTCCACCGTGCGCGTCTTCCGGGCCGAGCCCTGCGCGCCGGGCGAAGCGGCGTGAGGGAGACCAAGGCATGATCCCCGGTGAAGTCATCGCCGCCCCCGGCGACATCGAACTCAACGCCGGTCTCGAGGTGACCGAGATCGAGGTCGCCAACACCGGCGATCGGCCGGTGCAGGTGGGCTCGCACTACCATTTCGCCGAGACCAACCCCGGCCTCGCCTTCGATCGGGCGGCGGCGAAGGGCATGCGCCTCGACATCCCGGCGGGCACCGCGGTGCGTTTCGAGCCGGGGCAGTCGCGCCGGGTACGGCTGGTGCCGTTCCGGGGAAAGCGCGAAGTCTACGGCTTCCGCGGCGACGTCCAGGGGAAGCTGTGACTGCCTTACTTTTCGTGGTAATGTAAGGAGCATTCGCGAGAGTAAGGAAGCGCCATGAATCACTTCACGCTGACGGTGACATCGAAGGGTCAGGTGACGCTGCCGGCCGAGTTTCGCCAGAAGCTCGGGATCGAGGCGGGGACCAAGTTGACGCTGGCGATCGACGACAACGGCGAAGCGCGCCTGCGCAAGACGAAGTCGCTGCGTGAACTGGCCGGGTCGATGGCCCATGTCGGGCGCGATCTCGGGCGAGCACTGACGCGCGCCGACCTCGACGAGGCGATCGCCACGGCGATCCTCGAAAAGGAGGCGCGGTCGAAGGGATGATCGGCATCGACACCAACGTTCTCCTCCGCCTGCTGATCCGCGACGACGAGGCGCAATTCGCCCGCCTCGTCACGCAGATCGAGGTGGGCGCCTGGAGCGACGGCGTGTTGGTCAATCCTGTCGTCGTGGTCGAGGCGGTGTGGGTTCTGATCAAGAAGCTCGATCGACCGAAGGCCGAAGTGCTCGGCTTTCTCGACGATCTCCTCGCCACGGATGGGCTGGTGATCCAACACGAGGCGGCCGTT
Source organism: uncultured Alphaproteobacteria bacterium (assembly GCA_937873675.1). Classification (GTDB taxonomy): domain Bacteria; phylum Pseudomonadota; class Alphaproteobacteria; order Rhizobiales; family Ancalomicrobiaceae; genus CALBKH01. Next base: position 6,372 of record CALMYM010000289.1, read on the forward strand.
GCGCGGGCCGTCGCGACATGGCGGACCGCGAAATGCGATTTCGCGGACTGTCTGATCGCCGCCATGAACACGGAAGCCGGCGCGTCGACGACGCTGACCTTCGACAACGACGCCCTGAAACTCCCGGAATTTTCCGCGGTTCCCTGATTCTCGAAGCTGCCAGAGGCCCCCCCATGTCCTTCAAGATCAGCCGCTCGGCCTATGCCGACATGTTCGGCCCCACCGTCGGCGACAAGGTGCGGCTCGCCGACACCGATCTGATCGTCGAGGTGGAGAAGGACTTCACCACCTACGGCGAGGAGGGGAAATTCGGCGGCGGCAAGGCGATCCGCGACGGCATTGGTCAGGCGCAGGCGACGCGGGCGGCCCGCGCCGTCGGCACG
>CALMYM010000290.1 GCA_937873675.1 uncultured Alphaproteobacteria bacterium
CCCCCCGCCCCCGGCCCCCCCCCGCCTGCCGGGGGGGTCTTCCGCCCGACGCCCGCGGGGCCCCCCTTTCCCCCATTTTCCTTAGCGCTGGGCCCCGCCGGTCCCCCATGGCGCCGGCCGCTTCGAGATCGAACGCACCGGCTGGGTGGTGATGAACCTGCCGCCGGCCCGGGTGTGGATCTATCGCCGGCCCTGACGAGACCGGCGCTTGCGGTGCCGCGCGAGCGGGCGTAGATCGACCCCGTGATCGCTCGAGGACCCACGCCATGCCCTTCGTCGCCGCCTCTCCGAAAGACCGTCTGATCCTCGCCCTCGACGTGCCGTCCGTCGCCGAGGCCGAGCGCATCGTCGAGGAGACCCGCGCCGAGGCCGGCGTCTACAAGATCGGTTACCGCCTCGTCTTCGCCGGCGGTCTGGCGCTCGCCGAGAAGCTGGTGGCGGCCGGCGAGAAGGTGTTCCTCGACGTCAAGCTCCTCGACATCGACAACACCATCGCCGAAGGCATCGAGTCGATTCTCGCCCTCGGCGTCGACTGGGTGACGCTCCACGCCTATCCGAAGGCCATGCGTGCCGCCGTCGCCGTCCGCGACCGCGCGCCGCAGTGCCGCACGAAACTCCTCGGCGTCACCGTCCTCACCTCCATGGACGACGGCGACCTCGCCGCCGCGGGCTACGCCGGCAACGTCGGCGATCTCGTTCTCGCACGTGCGAAAGACGCGGTCGCGGCGGGCATGGACGGCATCGTCTGCTCGCCCGCGGAAGCCGCGCGCCTGCGCGCCGCCGTCGGCGCCGATCTGGCGCTGGTGACCCCGGGGGTTCGCCCGAAAGGCGCGGAAGCCGGTGATCAGAAGCGCATCATGACCCCGGGCGATGCCATTCGCGCCGGCTCCGACCTGCTCGTCGTCGGCCGCCCGATCCTCGCCGCCTCCGATCGCTGCAGTGCAGCACGCGCCATCGTCGCCGAGATCGCCGAGGCCACCGCCGGACGCTGATCCGACCGCTCTCGTGCACCGGTCATACCGGCCGACGGCCGGAATCCGCCCTAAATTGGATGCGGCATCGAGCTTTCCGCTAAACTACATATACGAAGGGCGGGGTATCGCATCTTCTTGCGGACAGGCAAATTCCGCCCACAGCGACCTCGTCCCGAGGAAGAGGTCGGCTCGTGCTCCGGGGGGAGTTCGACACGAAAAACGGCATGGCTTCGATCATGCTCGCCACAGCGAGCGTGAGCGAGTGGCTCGCTTTTTCGTGCACTTCTCACCGAACGAATTCCAGGGAGGTACTCAAGTGAGTAACGACATCGCCGCCAAGGTGCGGGCCAATCCGAAGTTCTCGGAGTTGGTTCACAAGCGCAACAGCCTCGCAACGACTCTGACCGTCGCGATGCTCGTCGTCTATTTCGGCTTCATCCTGCTCGTGGGCTATGCCCCGAAGCTCCTCGCCACTCCGATCGGCTCCGGTCTGATGACCTGGGGCGTGCCGATCGGCGTCGGCACCATCATCGCCGCCTTCGTGCTCACCGGCATCTACGTGCGCCGCGCCAACGCCGAGTTCGATACGCTGACCGCGCAGATCGTCGAGGAAACCAAGTGATGAACCGCGTCCTTTCCCTTCTCGCGACGGCCGCGCTCGTCGCTCTGCCGTCGGTGGCCATGGCCGCCGGCGTCGATGCCGCCGGCATCAAGCAGCAGGACACCAACCTGCCCGCGATCATCATGTTCGTGATCTTCGTCGGCATCACCCTCGGCATCACCTACTGGGCGGCCCGCCGCACCAAGTCGGCTGCGGCCTTCTACACCGCCGGCGGCGGCATCACCGCCGGCCAGAACGGTCTGGCGATCGCCGGCGACTACATGTCGGCGGCCTCGTTCCTCGGCATCACCGGCCTCGTCTACGGTTCGGGCTACGACGGCCTGATCTTCTCGGTGGGTTGGCTCGTCGGCTGGCCGATCGTGACGTTCCTCGTCGCCGAACAGCTGCGCAACCTCGGCAAGTTCACCTTCGCCGACGTCGCCTCGTTCCGCTTCGCCCAGACGCCGATCCGCACGCTGGCCGCCATCGGCTCGCTGATCACCGTGGCCTTCTACCTGATCGCCCAGATGGTCGGCGCCGGCAAGCTGATCCAGATTCTCTTCGGCCTGCCCTACCTCTACGCCATCATCATCGTCGGCGTCCTGATGATCATCTACGTCACCTTCGGTGGCATGACCGCCACCACCTGGGTGCAGATCATCAAGGCCGTGCTGCTGCTCGGCGGCGCCACCTTCATGGCGCTGATGGTGCTGGTGAAGTTCGGCTTCTCGCCGGAAGCTCTGTTCCAGCGCGCCGTCGAGATCCATCCGAAGAAGGAGGCGATCATGGGCCCCGGCTCGTTGATCACCAATCCGATTTCGGCGATCTCACTCGGTCTCGCCCTGATGTTCGGC
>CALMYM010000291.1 GCA_937873675.1 uncultured Alphaproteobacteria bacterium
CTCTCGAGGATGTGGTGGGGGTGGCGCTGTTCGAGCGGGTCCGGCAACGGGTGGTGCTGTCGGAAGCGGGCCGCGCCTATCTCGCCGACGGACGACGCTCGCTCGGCGACCTCGGCGACGCCACCCACCGGGTGATGGGCTTCGCCGGCACCCGCGGCGTCCTGGAACTGGCGGTGCTGCCGACCTTCGGGACGCGCTGGCTGGTGCCGCGGCTGCCGCGTTTCCTGGCGCTCCACCCCGGCGTCACCGTCGATCTCGCCGCCCGCATCGAGCCCTTCGACTTCGCCGACGAGCCCTTCGACGCGGCGATCCACGTGGGACAGCCGGTGTGGGCCGGCGGCGTGCTGGAACATCTGATGGACGAGGAAGTGGTGCCGGTCGGCCCGCCGGACTGGCTCACCGCCCGCGGGCTTTCGACCCGCGCCGATCTCGCGGCGCTGCCGCTCCTCCACCAGTCGACGCGGCCGTCCGCCTGGGCCGACTGGTTCGCCTCGATCGGCGTCACCACCGAGGCGGCGTGGCGGGGGCCGCGGCTCGATCAGTTCTCGATGGTGGCGGAGGCCGCCGCCTGCGGCATGGGCGCGGCGCTGGTGCCGCGCTTCCTGATCGAGGAGGAACTGGCGTCGGGCCGCCTCGTCCAGCTCTTCCCCGAGCCGCTCGCCACCCGCAGTGCCTACTACGTCGTCCACCCCGCCACGAAAGGCCGCTCGGCGCTGCTCAAGGCCTTCGAGGAATGGATCGTGGCGGAGGCGAAGGGGGGTCCCGCCTCGCCGCCGCCGCCCATTCGCGGATCCTGATCGATTCCCGCCGGCGTTCTAGTCGGAACGAATGGCGGCCACGCTCCTCCGCATTGGCCGACGACGGCGATCGGTGTCAGTATCCGGGTCCGACCGATCGACGAGCCGACGCCCCGGGGAACGCAGGCGGAAATTTGTTCGTGATACGAACTCGTCTGCCGCTGTCCCGTCGCGTCGGATCGGAGAGAGTGACGCGACGATAAGAACCGACGACGGGTGCCCGACCACCGTCGCGACGACAACACGAGGAACGCCATGACTCTCGCCAACATCCTGGTTCATCTCGATTCGAGCCCGCGGTGCGCGGTGCGGACGGCGTTGGCGGTCAAGCTCGCCGCGCGGCACGGCGCCCGCCTCACCGGCCTCTTCGCCGAGACCTCGCATGCCCATCAGGTCGGCGTCGTGGTCTCCTGGCCGAGCGAGGATCACATCGCCCGGGCCGGCGCGGCGGAGAAGGCCTTCATGGAGGCCGCCGCGTCGCTCGGCGACAAGGCGCACTTCCTCGACGTCAATCGCGGCAGCGAGCACGAGATCCTGGTGCGCGCCACCGACATCGCCCGCCATTTCGATCTGGTGATCCTCGGCCAGATCGAGGACGGCAGCCGCGTCCCCGGCGATCTGCCCGAGCAGATCGTCCTGGAGAGCGGCCGGCCGGTGCTGATGATTCCCTATGCCGGGCATTTCGACGACCTCGGCCATCGCCCGATCTTCGCCTGGCATCGTTCGCGCGGCGCGGCGCGGTCGCTCTGCGACGCGCTGCCGCTCGTCCAGGCGAAGGCCGAGGCGCAGGTGGTGCAGGCCGGCCGTCACGGCGATCCGGTCGACGAATTCTCGCATCTGGTGCTCGAGCAGCTCGCCGCCCACGGCGTCACCGCCCACTTCCACACCACCGTGGTGGAAGAGGTGAAGCTGATGGACACGCTGCTCAATCAGGCCGCCGACCACTCGGCCGATCTGATGGCGATCGGCGCCTTCGACCACACCGGCTTCGCCTTCCTCGGCCGCGGCTCCGGCACGCGCTACGTCATGCGCCACATGACGCTGCCGGTGCTGTTCTCGCACTGAGGAACAGGGTTCCGAACGACGACGGCCGGGCTCCTGCCCGGCCGTTTCGTTTTCGCGGGGCGCGCCCGGAGGCGTGCCTCGGTCAGCGATGACCGGTGCGGTACATCGGGCCGCCGAGCCGGCGCGGCCAGCCGTAGCCGGTGATGAAGACGAGATCGATGTCGGAGGCGCGCGCCGCGATGCCCTCGGCGAGGATCTTCTCGCCCTCGGCGCCCATGACGCCGACCAGACGCTCGACGATCTCTTCCGGCGTGAAGGCGCGGCGGGTGATGCCCTTCTTCGCCGATTCCTCTTCGCACAGGCGGGCGACGAGCGGATCGACCGACTTGCGGCCGCCCACGTAGGCGTACCAGCCGGCGCCGGTCTTCTGACCGAAACGACCCATCTCGCAGAGCCGGTCGGCGACGGCGACGTAGCGCTCGTTCGGGTCCCGCGTCGCCGCCTTGCGCTTGCGCAAGCTCCAGGCGATGTCGAGGCCGGAGAGGTCGAAGACGGCGAAGGGCCCCATCGGCAGACCGAAACCCTCGAGCGCCGCGTCGATCTCGTGGGGCAGCGCCCCTTCCTCCAGCAGGAACTCGCATTCGCGGCGGAACACCGCCCAGATGCGGTTGCCGACGAAGCCCTCGCAGACGCCGGTGACGATCGGCAGTTTGCCGAGCTTCTTCGCCACCGCGACCGCGGTCGCCAGGGTCGCCGGCGAGGTCGTGGAGGTGTCGACCACCTCGGTCAGGCGCATGACGTTGGCGGGCGAAAAAAAATGCAGGCCGACCAGCCGCTCGGGGTGCGGCAGGCCCTCGCCGATGGCGTTCGGATCGAGATAGGAGGTGTTGGTGGCGAGCACGCAGTCGGGGCGGACCACGGCGGCGAGCCGGGCGAAGAGATCGCGTTTCACCGCGAGATCGTCGAAGACCGCTTCGACCACCAGATCGGCATCGGCCAGCGCGGCGAGATCGGCGGCGAAGCGGATCTTCGCCAGCTTCTCCGCCGCGGCTTCCTCGCTCAGCCGGCCCGACTTCACCGAGCGCGCCCAGATGCCGGCGATGCGCTCCCGGCCCTTGGCCAGCGCCTCGTCGTTCATCTCGACGACGGTGACCGCATAGTTCGCATCGACCGCGGCCACGGCGATGCCGGCGCCCATGGTGCCGGCGCCGACGACGCCGAAACGGCCGACCGGGCGCGGTGTGACGCCGGCGATACGGTCGATCTTGGCGGCCTCGCGCTCGGCGAAGAAGACGTGGCGCAGCGCCGCCGCCTCGTCGGAGGCGACGAGCCGCAGGAAGGTGGCGCGTTCGCGCGCCATCCCCTCGTCGAAGGGGAGATCGGCGGCGGCGAGGGCGAGACGCGCCGCTTCGCCCGGCGAGATCTGGCCGCGCGCCTTGGCTTCGATCCGAGCGACCGCGGCCTCGGCTTCGGCGCGATCGAAGGCGGGCACGGCGAGATCGCGGGTGCGGCGCGGCGGATCGCCGACGAGGCCGCGGGCATGGGCGAGCGCCGCCTCGACGAGGTCGCCGTCGGCGATCGCATCGACCAGACCGAGACGCCCCGCCTCCTCCGCCGCGAGCCGTCGACCACCGCCGACCATCTCGATCGCCGCGATCATGCCGACCAGACGCGGCAGGCGCTGGGTGGCGCCGGCGCCGGGGACGATGCCGAGGTCGATCTCGGGCTGGGCGAACCTGGTGCCCGGCGCGGCGATCCGAGCGTGGGCGGCGAGCGCCAGCTCGCAACCACCGCCGAGGGCGGTGCCGTGGAGGGCGGCGACGACCGGCTTCGGCGATGCTTCGATCGCGGCGCAGACGTCGGGCAGGTAGGGCTCGATCGGCGGCTTGCCGAATTCGCGGATGTCGGCGCCGGCGACGAAGGTGCGGCCGGCGGCGGCGATCACCACGGCGGCGATGCGCGGCTCGGCGGCGGCCCGGGTCATCGCGTCGAGGAGACCGGCGCGGACCTCGCGCGCCGCGGCGTTGACCGGCGGATTGTCGATGGTGACGAGGGCGACGCCGTCGACGAGGGTCCAGCGGACGAGATCGGAGGCGAGCGGCGGCAGCGTGTCGGTCATGGCGCGGCGGTGATCCGGAACCCAGGGTCGGTGAAGACCGGCCTCGAGACATCGGGCGACGACCGGTTCCGGTCCGCCCCCTGCGGTCGGCGGGACCGGCGTCGGCCCGCGCGACGGACCGACACGGACGCCAGGATGGGCAGTGGCGGCGACCGCATCAAGGCGATCCGCTACGGATCGTTTCACTTGTTCGCATCGCGACCGCATGGATCTCGCACCTCGGGATCGAGGGGAGGAAGGAGGGCGGGTCGCGGGGAACCGTAGGATACGGACCCCGCGGAGGTGGTGGCGCGGCGGCCGAACGACGATGGAGGCTCGCCGGACGCGACACGACGACGACGGCACGGCGACGGCGGCTTGACGGCGGCGGGGTCGTGGCCGAATGCTCGCCGGACGCCGGATCGATCGATCGCGGCCGAGAAGGATCTCCCCCGTGACGACCTCCACCGACGCTCTGCTGTTCCCGCCGCGCCCTCTGCCGACCGTCGCCGTCGTCGGCGAGACGGCGCGCTTCCCCGTCGCCCGCATCTTCTGCGTCGGCCGCAACTACGCCGAACACGCCAAGGAGATGGGGGCCGAGGTCGATCGCGAGGCGCCGTTCTACTTCCTCAAGGACGCGGGTTCGCTCGTCGCCTCCGGCGCCACCATCCCCTACCCGCAGGGCACGTCCGACTTCCACCACGAGATGGAATTCGTCGTCGCCATCGGTGGCCACGCCTTCGACGTGCCGGTGGAGCGGGCGATGGACGCCGTCTTCGGCTATGCGAGCGGCCTCGACATGACTCGGCGCGACCTGCAGGGCCAGGCCAAGGCCAAAGCGCGGCCGTGGGACTTCGGCAAGAGCTTCGACAACGGTGCGGTGATCGGGTCGATCGTGCGCAAGGCGGCGTTCGGCGCGGTCGGACCGCAGCGCATCGCGCTCGCCGTCGGCGGCGTGACGCGGCAGAGCTCGCGCCTCGACGACATGGTGTGGAGCGTGCCGGAGCTCATCTCCTACCTGTCGCGCTTCTACCGGCTGGTGCCGGGCGACCTGATCTACACCGGCACGCCGTCGGGCGTCGCCGCGGTCGTCCCCGGCGACCGCATCGTCGGCGAGATCGAAGGCCTGCCGCCGGTCGAAGTGACGATCGGTCCGGCCGCGACGGCGTGAGGTGGTGAAGGACCGCGGCGGCCCTCCGCCGCCGGGACCAGCCCCGATCGCCTCTCGCGACTCACCTCGAACGCTGCAGCGAGGCCGCAGCGGCTTGAAGTGGGGTGTGGCGGTCTCGGCGGCTCACGCCGCCCGACCAGCCACCAACGCGTCGAGGACCTCGAAGCCGGCGAGGGTGGCGCGCACCCGGCGCCGGCCGTTCGCGTCGGTGACCGGCGCGATCATGCCGTTGGCCTCGAGATCGGCGAGGCGCTTGGGGTCGAGCACCCGGCCGGAGATCTCCTCCCAGCGGTCGAGATCGATCCCCTCCTTCAGGCGCAGGCCCATCAGGAGATATTCGTCGCCCTGTTCCTCGAGGGTGAGGACGTCGTCGGTGATCAGCCCGTGGCCGTGGGCCTCGACGAGGCGCAGCCACTTCTCCGGGTTCTTCTCGGTCGCGGTGGCGTGGCGGCCCTCGCCGTGGACGAGCCGGCCGTGGGCACCGGCACCGACGCCGACATATTCGCCGTAACGCCAGTAGACGAGGTTGTGGCGGCACTCCGCGGCGGGGGCGGGGTGATGTGAGATCTCGTACGCCGGGAATCCCGGCGCGGCGAGGTCCGGGGG
>CALMYM010000292.1 GCA_937873675.1 uncultured Alphaproteobacteria bacterium
CCCCACCCGCCCCGGGTAAGGAGGGGGAAGAGGCGCACAACATACCGGGCCCCCGCCGGCAGCCCCATGGCGCCGCCGCCGCCGCCGCCGATCGCGACCAGCGCATGGCAGAACCAGACGAGGAGGAGGAGCTTGACGCTGTCGCGCAGCACCTCGCCGAACGACTTTTCGGCGATGTCGCGGTTGGCCGCGCCCGACAACAGGAAGAACAGCGGCATGTGGAAGGCGTAGATCGCCTGCCAGACATGGAAGGACGGGGCGAAGAAGACGCCGTCGGGACGGTCGAGGAACTGCGCCTCGAGCGCGTGGCCGACGATCACCAGGGCCATCCCGAGGCCGCGCGCCGCATCGAGGCCGTCGTCGCGTCGTCGCGCTTCGCCACTCACCGTCGTCCCCCTCCCGAAAACACCTTCACCGCGGCTCGGCTCTCGCCGCCGCGGGACGCAGCATGACCGGGAAGTGGTTTTATTTCCCTAACGTATCCGGAACGATGGAGCGCGGCGATCGCTCGAAAGCGATCGCCGCGTCGCACCGACCTCAGTAACCGCCCTTGCGGCGGCTCTCCGGCAGTCCGGCGATACGGCCGGCCTGCTTGGAAGGATCGAGCGGGAAGAGATCGTAGAGCGAGCGCTGGTCGACGTCCTCGCCCCACTTCTCCGACATCGCCTTCATGATGGTGCGGGTGTTGGGCTGGGTGTTGTTGTCGAAGAACTCTTCGCGCAGGTAGTTCATGATGTCCCAGTGGCGCGGCGTGAGCTCGATCTGCTCGGCGGCGGCGATCTGCGCGGCGAGCCCCTCGCTCCAATCGGACTGATCGACGAGATAGCCGTTGGCGGTGGTCTCGATCTCGCGGCCCTCGAATTCGTAAGCCATGTCGTTCCCTCGTATGTCGTTGTCGCCCGCTCGGATGCGCCTCGGCACGACGGCTCGGCACACCGCCGGCCGTGTCGCGGCGAAGCGGAGCAGCCATATTAGTAGTTGTTCATATTATGGTTCAATAGGCCAGACGGCGATTTCCCGACGCGATCCCCTACCGGGCGATCGTGGCGTGACGAAATCGGCGACGTCGGAGGCCGACGCGATGCAGTCGGTGGTCGGTCGGGTGCTTGATCCCACGAGGAGGCCACTCAGGGATACGACCCGACCGACACGACCCGACGCATCGGGGTTTTGCGGCGGGCCCGGTGCGCGGGCACCCCGTACTTCCGCTCCCCCACCCTGTCCGTAGCGGCCGGATCGACGGCGACTTCGCGGAACGGAAGCGCAAGGAGAACCCTAGCGAGCCGCACCGCACCGGAACAGCTTTCACCGCGGTTTCCCGCCGCCTTTCGCCGGTCTTGATGAATCGTCAACCTTAATCCGTCGGAGGCGACGTGGCGTCATCCGGCAGAAGGCGGTCGGGTCGAGCGTTGGGGCCTCACGCCGCCTTGGCGACGACGCGGTTGCGGCCCGCCGTTTTGGCGTCGTAGAGCGCCGCGTCGGCCCGTTTGAGGATCGTCTCGATCGTGTCGCCCGACGACTGCAACGCACCGATGCCGAGCGAAACCGTCCGCTCCAGCATCCGCCCGTCGGGCAGACGGAACGGCTCGGAGGCGACGCGCGAGCGGATGCGCTCGGCGACGACTCCGGCGGTCTCGAGATCGGTGTCCGGCAGGATCACCACGAACTCCTCGCCGCCGAAGCGGCAGACGAGATCGACGCCGCGGACGCTGCCGCGCATGCGATCGGCCAGTTCCCGCAACACGGCGTCGCCGGCATCGTGGCCGTAGGTGTCGTTGACCGACTTGAAATGGTCCATGTCGGCGATCAGCACCGCGAGCGAGCGCTCCTGGCGCTGCGCCTGCTCGAGCGTCTGCTCGAGATGGGTGGTCATGAAGCGGCGATTGTAGAGGCCGGTGAGGCCGTCGGTGATCGCCATCTCCATGGTCTGCTGGACGCTGTCGCGCAGCCGGTCGGCGTAGCGCTTGCGGCGGATCTGGGTCTTCACCCGGGCGCCGAGTTCCTGGCGCTCGATCGGGCGCTGCAGATAGTCGTTGACGCCCATGTCGAGGCCGCGGGCGAGGCGCACCTGATCGCCCTCGCCGACGATCAGCAGGATCGGCAGCATGCGGGTGCGATCGAGCGCGCGGAGCTGCGACACCAGCCGCAGCGCGTCGAAATTGGCGAGGTCGAGGCTGACGATCACCAGATCCCAGTCACCCTCGGTGGCGCGGAACAGCGCCTGCTGCGGGTCGGTTTCGATGGTCAGCGAATGACGGGCGGCGAGCGCGGTGGTCAGCCGTTCGGCCGAGGAGCGGCGATCGTCGACGACCAGCACGCTGCCGTGCAGATCCTGGGTGTAGAGCAGCGGGTCGAAGGCGTCGTCGAGCCCCATCTCGCGGCCGACGTTGGCGCGCATGCGCAGCTCGTCGGTGAGCATCTTGAGGCGGATCAGGCTCTTCACCCGGGGGATCAGCGCCGTGTCGTTGACCGGCTTGGTGAGGAAGTCGTCGGCCCCCGCCTCGAGCCCCTTCACCCGGTCGGCGATCTGGTCGAGCGCCGTCACCATCACCACCGGCACGTGGGAGGTCTTCGGATCGGCCTTCAACCGCTTGGCGGTTTCGAAGCCGTCCATGCCGGGCATCATCACGTCGAGCAGCACGATGTCCGGCGTCGCCTGCTGACAGGCGGCCAGCGCCTCGGCGCCCGACAGCGCCGTGGTGACGTCGAAATACTCGGACGTCAGCCGCGCTTCGAGCAGCTTCACGTTGGCGGGAATGTCGTCGACGACCAGAACTCGACCCGTCATCACTCTACTCGCATACCGGGAGATGGATCTCAGGCGTCGCCGAGATAGGACCGCACCGTCTCGAGGAACTTGCCCACCGAGATCGGTTTGGAGATGTAGGCCTCGCAGCCGCCCTGGCGGATGCGTTCCTCGTCGCCCTTCATGGCGAAGGCGGTCACCGCGATCACCGGGATCGACTTGAGGTCGTCGTCTTCCTTCAGCCACTTGGTCACTTCGAGGCCGGAGACCTCGGGCAGCTGGATGTCCATCAGGATGAGGTCCGGCCGATCGCCACGGGCGATCTCCATCGCGTCGAAGCCGTTGCGGCTCTGCAACGTCCGATAGCCGTGCGCCTCCAGAAGGTCGTGGAAGAGCTTCATGTTGAGCTCGTTGTCCTCCACGATGAGGACGGTCTTCGCCATCTACCCTTCCCCCGACCACGCTGGTGTGATCGCCCCGTCGAATTCGGCTGTTGCCGTTCTTCTTCTCGGTCGAGACACTAGCATCGATTCCTTGACGAAAGGAAAAGGGGCGGAGACGCTGGATTTCACGATGATCGAACGCCACCACCGCCCCACCGTCGAAGAGGCCGAAACGCTCGCCGTCGAGGTCCTCTCGTTCTTCGCCGAAGACCCCGAAACCCTCGGCCGTTTCCTCACCGCCACCGGTCTCGGACCCGAGACTCTGCGCGAGGCCGCCGCCGCGCCGGGGTTCTTCGCCGCCGTGCTCGAGCACCTGATGGGCGACGAGGCGCTGCTCCTCGTCTTCGCCGAACGCCGGCGCATCCGCCCGACGATGATCGCCGCGGCGCGCCATCTCCTCGACCCGGTCACCGAGCGATGAGCGAGCTCTCGCCGGCCACGCGCGACGCCCTCGATCGGCTCGAGGTCGGCGCCCGCCCGCTCCTCGTCGTCGACGTCGACGAGGTGGTGCTGCGCTTCGTCTCGCATCTCGAGGCCTTCATCGGCCGCCAGGGCTACCGGCTCGACGCGCGCTCGTTCCGCCTGACCGGCAACGTCCCCCGCCTCGGCTCGTGCCGCGCCGTGCCGGCGCCGGAGGTCGCGGCGCTCATCGCCGGCTTCTTCGCCGCCCATGTCCACGACCAGGAGCCGGTCGACGGCGCGGCGGACGCCCTCGCCCGCCTCGGCGCCCGCCTCGACGTGGTGCTCCTCACCAACGTGCCGGCCGAGCACGCGTCCCGCCGCGCCGCCCGCCTCGCCGACCTCGGCATGACCTACCCGGTGATCGCCAACGACGGCCCCAAGGGGCCGGCGGTCGCCCGTCTCGCCGGCGCCCTCGCCCATCCGCTGTTCTTCGTCGACGACGCGCCGACCAATCTCGCCTCGGTGCGCGATCACGCCACCGAAGCCCGCCTCGTCCACTTCGTCGACGACCCGCGCTACTTCCGCCTCGCCCCCGACGTGCCGGGAACGTGGCTGAAGACCCGGGACTGGGCCGACGTGGTGCGGCGGATCGAGGCGGATCTCGGCTGAGGCGCGCGTCTTCGAAGGCCGGGTGCGCCGACTCCTTCGGCCTTCGGTGTCAGTACCAGCACGCCCCCCAGGTCACGACCGTGGCGCGCGCCGCGACGGCGTGGCAGACGCTGGGGAAGGTGAGGCGCGTCGCGCCGACTTCGGCGCAGACCGGCCGGTCGAGGTCGCCGGAGCACTGCGTGCCGTCGTGGGGATCGGAGGCCGGTGCCTCGATGTCCTTGCGGCAGCGGCCGGCATGGAGGATGCGGGCATGGGCGGTGCGGGCGCAGTTGCGATTGTCGTAGCTGCGCACGCCCTCGGGACCGCGGGCACAGACCGGCGCGTAGTCGCGGGTGCAGCGGCGGCCCGCCTCGGCGCTGTCCGCCGTGGCAAGAAGCGCCGCGAAGCCCATGACGAAAAACGCGATTCTCATAGCCTTACCCCCATCGGGCGGAGGTACCCGACGGCCCCGATCCTCGCCGCCTCGGCCGCGCCGCGCAAGCCCTCGTCTCGCGTGATCCCACTTCGCGGCCCTTCGCGGCGGCGCTATCATCCGAGCCGATGAGCGACGCTCCCGCCCTGCCCGACGTGCCGCGCCCGAAGGCCTTCTGCCGCGACTGCTTCACCGCGGTTCGACCGGGGGCGACGCGCTGTCCGAAATGCGGCGGGCCGCGCATCCTGGCGCATGCCGAACTCGGAACCCTCCCCCTCGCCCACGTCGATTGCGACGCCTTCTATGCCGCGGTGGAGAAGCGCGACGATCCTTCGCTGCGCGCCAAGCCGGTGATCGTCGGCGGGGGCAAGCGCGGCGTCGTCTCGACCGCCTGTTACGTCGCCCGTATCTCGGGCGTGAAGTCGGCGATGCCGATGTGGCAGGCGCTGGAGCGCTGCCCGAACGCCGTCGTCATCAGGCCGAACATGGAGAAATACACGCGGGTGGGGCGCGAGATCCGCGACATGATGTTCGAGCTGACGCCGCTGGTCGAACCTTTGTCGATCGACGAGGCCTTCCTCGATCTCTCGGGCACCGAACTCGTCCACCACGGCTCGCCGGCGCTCACCCTCGCCCGCTTCGCCCGCCGGGTGGAGGAGAAGATCGGCCTCACCGTCTCGGTCGGCCTGTCGCACAACAAGTTCCTCGCCAAGATCGCCTCGGATCTCGACAAGCCGCGCGGTTTCTCGGTCATCGGCCGCACCGAGACGCTCGATTTCCTCGCGCCCCGCCCGGTCTCGACCATCTGGGGCGTCGGCAAGGCGACCGCCGCGGCGCTGGAGGCGGAGGGCTTCCGCACCATCGCCGACCTGCGCAAGGCCGACGAGGGCCGGCTGATGCGCCGCTTCGGCATCCTCGGCCGGCGCCTGCGCCAGCTCGCCTTCGGCGAGGACGCCCGCATCGTCGAGCCCGATCAGGAGATCAAGTCGATCTCCAACGAACTCACCCTCGA
>CALMYM010000293.1 GCA_937873675.1 uncultured Alphaproteobacteria bacterium
ATAGGCCGCGCGGATCTCGGCCGGGCTGCCGGCGAAGGTGCCGGTGCGCTCGTGCATCGCGCAAATGTCGCCCCCGGACGAGAAGGCCTTGCCGGAGCCGACGAGAACCACGGCCCGCAGGTCCGGCTCGGCGTCGAGGCCTTCCAAGAGCCCCGTCAATTCCGCCAGCAACAGCCCGTCCGACAGTTTGTTGAATCCCGTCCCGTCGTCCAGCGTCACGACGGCGATGTGAGGCGTCACCCGTTCGAGCACCGGCTCTCCTCCCTGTTCTCAGCGGCCGAGCCAGCGCGGCGCGCGGCCCTCGCGGAAGGCGCGCGGACCTTCCTGCGCATCCTCACTGGCATAGACCGTGGCGTAGATCTCCTTGGCGTTCCGCAACCCGGCCTCGAGCCCCAGCGACATCGTGGCATTGATGCTGGCTTTGGCCGCCATCACCGAAAGCGGTGCGTTGTCGCGAATCCTCTGCGCCCACGACAGGGCGCGGGCGCGCACCGCATCCGGCGTCGCCTCGACGGCGTTGACGAAGCCCAGTTGTGCGAAGCGCTCGACCGGCATCATCTCGCCACAGAGGGTCAGCTCCTTGAGAATGGCCTCAGGCAGCTTCCAGACCAACGGCATCGCCCAGGGCGAGCCGCGGCCCAATTTGCTCTCGGTGATGCCGCCGTGGGTTCCCGCCAACCCGACTCTGAGATCGCAATTGAGCGAGAGCATCATGCCCCCGGCCGCGAAATGGCCGGTCATGGCCGCGATCAGTGGCTTGCGTACCTCGAGCATTCGGCTGTGATGGGGATCCCTGATCTGCGTCAGGACGTCGATGCCCTGCGTCTCGGCGATCTCCGCCGCCTCCTTGAGATCCATGCCGGCGCAGAAGGTGCCGCAATCCGCCGAGGTCAGAATCACCACCCGGACGGCATCGTCGCGGTCGATCCTTTCCCATTGCTCCGTCAGGGCATTCGAGATCGCGACGGAAAGCGCGTTCCTGCGCTCTGGGCGGTTGATGGTGACGGTCAAGATGCCGTCCTGGAGTTCGGTGTCGAGCATGGATCGTCCTCGTCGTCGGAGATCGGGTCGGGAATGATCGTGGAAGGGTCGGCGCGGGGTGGAATGGGCTCACCGTCGCGTCGCGGCGGCAGGTCTTCGACGCCCGCGACGTGGTTCAGAGCAACGCGATCGGCCGGGCGAGACTGCCGGTGGCACCGCGAATTCTGGGCGTGAGCAACAGGAAGCAGACTTCGCATCGACCGCTTTCGGCCAAGGCGTCGAGCGCCATGTTCTCGATCAGATAGACGCCGCAATCGACCAGTGTGTGCTGGTGCACCGGCATGGAGATCGTCGGATCCGTGCCCGGCATCACCTCGACCGCCATGTTGTCGGCGCCGATGGCGATCACCCCTTTCGAGGTCAGATAGCGGGCCGCCTCCAGGTCCGGACCCGGTTCGGAACGGACATAGGTCGCCGGGTCGTCGCCGTAGAACGAGCCCCATCCGGTCCGAATCAGCGCGACGTCTCCCGGTCGCAGCGTCGTGCCGGCGGCGGCTTCGGCGCGCTCCAGCATCTCGCGGGTCACCACCTCGCCGCCGGTCAGCGCTCCGGCCGCCCCCAGTCGCGCCACGTCGAGTAGAACCCCCCGCGCGATGATCGCCGGGATCGTCTCTGCCCCGAGCTCGTAGAGCCCGAGATCCCCGACCGTCCGGTCGCTGTCTCGGCCTGCGTACATGCGCGCGCCGGCGGAGAAATGGCCCAGTGCATCGACGTGAGTTCCTACGTGGAACGTCATCGACACGTGCTCCAGATTGAAGCCGGCATCGTTGATGACCTCTCTGCGCCGCAGAGAGCGGATCACACCTTGCGCGGTGTTCCAGAGATTCATCACGAACGGCGGCTGGACACCGGCGAAATGCGGGGCACCGGGGCGAAGCGTATGGCCGAGCTCGAGAACCTCGCGGCCCGGGCCGAGGAATATCACTTCGGCACCCAGCGCCACCGGCAGGGTGGGGGGGCGGCTCGCATCGTCGACGCCGGCCGCCCGACCGCCATAGCCCGCGATTTCGCAGAACTCCTGGGACATTGCCGTTGTTCTCCTGCTCTTTCGGCGGTGATCGGCGGGCGTGTCGCAACTCGCGGCACCCGCGCGGCTTTTCGGGTCGACCCGAAAAATTATGCGAAGTTTCGGTTGCGAACGCCAGAAAATAGTTCATTCTGCAGAACATAATTTCGCAAACGCGGCGACCGCACCAACTGACCACGGTGCACGGCTTGCCCGAGAGGGAGGAGTTCGGAATGAAGATCATGGGCCTCGGCCGCCTGGCGGCGGCCATCGGTTGTGCGACCATCCTGAGCGGGATGATCGCGACGTCCGCCTTCGCTCAGGCGAAATTGGTCATCGGAACGATCAGTGCCCTCAACGGTCCCGGCTCCGAGTGGGGTCGCGGGGTGGATGCCGGCGCGCGGATCGCCGCAACCGAGATCAACGAGCGTGGTGGTCTGGTGGTCGGCGGTAAGACCTATCAGATCGAAGTCAAGTCCTACGACGATGGCTACAAGGCGGCCGAAGCGCTTTCTGCGGCGACCCGTCTGGTCGAGCAGGACAACGTCCACTTCGTGCTGGGACCGCTCGGCTCGGCTTCGGCACTGGCGGTCAAGCCGGTTTTCGAAGATGCGGGCGTCCTCGCCCTGATGAACAGCTATTCGCCGCAGACTTTGGCCGGCAAGCCGAAATACGTCTATCGGGTGCTGCCCACTGCGGCGGAATACATGAACCAGATCATCCTCTGGGTGAAGGAGCATCACCCCGACCTCAAGCGGGTGGCGATCATCGCGCCGAACGATCAGACCGGCTGGGACAGTGAGAAGATGCTGTCGGGGGCCTACACCAAGGCCGGCTTCGAGATTGTCGGGAAAGAACTCTTCGAGCGCTCCGCGGTCGATTTCCAGTCCATCATCAC
>CALMYM010000294.1 GCA_937873675.1 uncultured Alphaproteobacteria bacterium
CCCGGACGCCGACGCCGAATACGCGGCGGTGTTCGAGATCGACATGGATCAGATCAAGGAGCCGATCCTCGCCTGCCCGAACGATCCCGACGACGTCAAGACGCTCTCGGAAGTCGCCGGCGACAAGATCGACGAGGTCTTCATCGGTTCGTGCATGACCAACATCGGTCACTTCCGCGCCGCCGGTAAGATCCTCGCCGGCAAGTCGGACATCCCGACCCGCCTGTGGATCGCCCCGCCGACCAAGATGGACGCCATGATGCTGACCGAAGAGGGCTACTACGCCACCCTCGGCAAGTCCGGCGCCCGCATGGAGATGCCGGGCTGCTCGCTCTGCATGGGCAACCAGGCGCAGATCCGTAAGGGCTCGACGGCGCTCTCCACCTCGACCCGCAACTTCCCCAACCGCCTCGGCATCGACACCCGGGTGTACCTGTCCTCGGCCGAGTTGGCCGCGGTCGGCGCGCTCCTCGGCAAGATCCCGACGACGGAAGAGTACATGGCTGCGGTCGGCGGCCTCGCCGGCAAGACGGCGGAAGTCTACCGCTACATGAACTTCGACCAGATCCCCGAGTTCGTCGAAGTGGCGGACAAGGTCGCGGTCTGATCGATCGCACCGCGTAGGAACGACAAGCGAGCCGGGCGAGAGCCCGGCTCGTTTCGTTTCGGGGGAGGGGGCGGGCGCTCCAGGCGCCGCGGCCCTGCACCTCGGCGCGGCCCGCGATCTCCGTCGACCTCTCCGCCCGCCGATGTCGGGCGAGGACGGACGCGCGTTCCCTTCTCCCGCAAGAAGACGACTGCGAAAGTCGATCGTGCCGGGTCTACTCTCGTGCGAGATGCTTCGAGACGGCGCCCTTTGGTCGCCTCCTCAGCATGAGGAGTTTGTTTTTATTGAAGAATCATCAGAACCTCATCCTGAGGAGCGCCGTAGGCGCGTCTCGAAGGATCGGGCTCGAACGCCGATCCGAAGTTCTTTGGAGATCGGCAGAGATCCAGGGCCGGCGAGGGGGCCTCCCATCTTCCGCCTTGCCGAAATCGGTCGGCTCGATGCCGCTTCGGCCGCCCGTCCCACCTCCGTCCTTGACCCGTCACACGACCCGACTATGGTGCGCGCCCCTTCACTCCGCCGCACCTCGACGCGCCTCTCGCGCCGCAGGTCGGTCGTCGCCTCGAGGCCCCCGATGTCGAAGCCCCCTCTCGCTCCCGCCCTCGGCCTCGACTTCGGCACCACCAACACCGTCGCCGCCCTCGTCGATCCGACCGCCCCCGGCGGCCCCCCCTCATTCCGCTCCCCCGACGGCGACGACGCCCTCCCGGTCTTCCGCTCGGCGCTCTTTTTCTGGCCGGAGGGCAGGGGGCGCGACCGCCGCATCGCGGTCGAGGCCGGCCCCTGGGCCATCCGTCACTTCGTCGAGAGCCCCGAGGGCAGCCGCTTCCTCCAGTCGTTCAAGACCTTCGCGGCGAGCCCGTCGTTCCGCGCCACCAACGTTCACGGCAAGTCGTTCCGCTTCGAGGATCTGCTGGCGACCTTCCTCGGCCGCCTCGCCGATCACATCGACGCCGCCGACATGCCGCTGCCGCGCCGCCTGATCGCCGGCCGTCCGGTCGCCTATGCCGGCGCCGCGCCCGACCCGGCGGTCGCCGAGGCGCGCTACGACGCGGCTTTCGCGAGCGCCGGCTTCGACGAGATCCACTACGTCCACGAACCCGTCGCCGCCGCCTTCTGGTTCGCCCGCAGGCTGACCCGCGACGCGACCGTGCTGGTCGCCGACTTCGGCGGCGGCACCTCGGACTTCTCGGTGGTGCGTTTCACCGTCGGTTCGGACGGGGTGCGCGCCCATCCGCTCGCCCAGTCGGGCGTCGGCATCGCCGGCGGCGGCTTCGACTACCGCATCATCGACAAGGTGGTGTCGCCGAAGCTCGGCAAACACGCCCGTTACAAGAGCTGGGACAAGTGGCTCGACGTGCCGGCCCACTGGTTCACCAACTTCGCCCGATGGAACCAGCTGGCGGTGATGAAGAGCCCCGAGACCCTCCGCGAACTCGAGAAACTGGCGGCCTCCGCCGACGATCCCACCGGTCTCGAGAAGCTGATCGAGATGATCGAGGACGATCTCGGCTGGCCGCTCTACAAGGCGGTCTCCGAGGTGAAAGCGGCGCTGTCGATGGCCGAGGAGGCGCAACTCGGCTTCCATCACGGCTCGATCCACATCGACGCGCGCGTCACCCGCGCCGATTTCGAGCCCTGGATCGCCGACGACTTCGCCCGCACCGATGCGGCGGTCGACGCCGCGATCACCGCCTCGGGCGTCGCGCCGGCGGCGATCGACAAGGTGTTCCTGACCGGCGGCACCTCCTTCGTGCCGGCGGTGCGCCGCCTCTTCGTGAACCGTTTCGGCGAGGATCGTCTCGAGACCGGCGAACAGCTGCTGTCGATCGCCTACGGCCTCGCCCTCATCGGCGCCGAAGACGACCTCGAGCGCTGGACCGTGCGCGAGACCACCCGCGCCGCCTGATACGTCATACTGTGCTCACGAAATCCGGACTCGTCCGGATATCGTCAGCGTTACGGCCTGACCGGCCGACGCGCGTTCGCGCTTGCCTTCACTCACGGAGTTTCGAACAGGTCGAAACTCCGTGAGTTCGGTATCACCCCGCCCGGATCAGCGCCGCGATCGGCGCCGGCGTCACCGTCGTCGGCTGCTGGAACGGATTGCCCTGGATCAGCACGATCGCCGCCGTCGGCCCGGCGGCCGCCGCGAACAGCAGGATCGCCACCAACGCCGCCCGCGGCCGGGTCACGTGCACGGCCGCGACCGACAGCATGGTGATGAAGCCGAGGAAGGCCATCCCCAGCCACTTCAGCGGATTGACGTGGGTCTGGCTGAGGCCGATGCGCTGATCGCGCGCCTCCCGAACCTCCATCGCCTGGGCGAGGAGCCGCGCATGCACCGCCGGCCCGAGTGTGTCGCCGAAGGACCGCCCGGCGAGGAGGCCGAGCAGCCGATCGAGAACCTGCGATGTCTCGTCGCTGTGCCGCCGCCGCGCCAGGAGCGGCCATTCCACCTCGACCGCCGCGTGCGCGTAAGCCGAGACCGCCCGATCGACCTCGCCCCGCTCGGCCGCCGGCAGTCCGCGGGTCAGCGACACGATCGCCTGCAGGCTGTCGGCCTCGCGGAAGACGGCGGTCGTCGCCCGGTCGTGGGCACTCCAGGTGTCGTTGGCGAGAAAGGCCAGGGTGAGGGCGAAGAGCACGCCGATGATGTTGATGAACGGCGGCACCACCCCGTCGAGGGAGTGGAGCCACGCCGTTCGCCGCGCGTCGTGCATCCAGGCCGCCAGGGCCCAGGAGGCGAGGAAGGTGCCGATCAGCGCGATCGCCGCGAAACCGTAGTGGTCGTAGGCCCCGAGATTCATCTTCCCACCCGCTCCGACCGCCGAACCCACGTTCGCCCCGCACCGCCGGAAACATCCTTCCGGCGGCGGAGGCGTGGTCTTCTCGTCTGTCTTCGCACCCGCGCGGGGAGGCGTCGACCGACATTCTGTCGCGCAGACGCCGGCGGCAGGCCGTTCGGAAGCGTGCTCGGCCGTCCGGGGCGCCTCGGCCGCCCCCCCCCCTCGAAAGGCAGTGAAAGGGGTGCCTCGTGGTGAGAAAAGTTATCCACAGGTCGCCCCGCGGCTGAAATGCTGGGTTTTTTGTGCAGTGCGAATTTTAGTCGGCGAAATCGCATTTCCGTTGTTGACGGCATCCGGGGAGGTCCTTATAACCCCACTCAACGACGGCGGCGCTGCCGCTGGCGACGAAATCCTTCGCCCTCCGGTTCTGGTCGGCCCCTTGAAAAAGGGACTTGCCAAGTGGCTCGGAAAGGTGTTGAAGGTCGACTCATTCGGCTGGACCGAAGGGACGTGCCAAACCGTCCGGAGCGTGCTCTGGGCGTCCGATGTCGGATCGATGTCGGGTTCTTTGACAACTGAATAAGAAGAAAGAGAAACGTGGACGGCGTGATCCTTGCGGGGATCTCGGGCCTCGGCTTCGGGATCCTGGATAGGAGATCGGCCTGATCTACGTTTCGAGTTCTTACCCGCTCCTTCGAGAGAAGGAGTGAGTGTGAGACCTCGTCATGGAGGATCGCCGACCGTGAGGTCGATGCGGTTCTCATGAGTCAACGTGCGATCAATGAATGGCCAATCGAACTTTCCAACTTGAGAGTTTGATCCTGGCTCAGAACGAACGCTGGCGGCAGGCTTAACACATGCAAGTCGAGCGCCCCTCCTTCAAGCGAGCTTGAAGGAAATCCTTCGAGAGATCGAGCGAGCCTACAGGCTCGCTTGATGGAGGGGAGCGGCAGACGGGTGAGTAACACGTGGGAATCTACCCTTTGGTACGGAATAACGCAGAGAAATTTGCGCTAATACCGTATGTGTCCTCCGGGAGAAAGATTTATCGCCAAAGGATGAGCCCGCGTCGGATTAGCTAGTTGGTGTGGTAACGGCGCACCAAGGCGACGATCCGTAGCTGGTCTGAGAGGATGACCAGCCACATTGGGACTGAGACACGGCCCAAACTCCTACGGGAGGCAGCAGTGGGGAATATTGGACAATGGGCGCAAGCCTGATCCAGCCATGCCGCGTGAGTGATGAAGGCCTTAGGGTTGTAAAGCTCTTTCACCCACGACGATAATGACGGTAGTGGGAGAAGAAGCCCCGGCTAACTTCGTGCCAGCAGCCGCGGTAATACGAAGGGGGC
>CALMYM010000295.1 GCA_937873675.1 uncultured Alphaproteobacteria bacterium
GCCCACAACTGCGGCTCGCGCCACATGCTGGTGGCGCACAAGAAGGGCGACGTGATCGTCCGGCTGTCCACCGACAACGGGAGCTACCAGGGCGACGCCTACGGGACGGATACGGAAGAGAAGCCGCAGCTGCGCGCCTGCCTGCGCGGCCGCAGCTACCGGGTGCGCCTCTATTCGCCGGAGCGGCTGCTGTTCCCGATGAAGCGGGTCGGCAGGCGCGGCGAGGGGAAGTTCAAGCGCATCTCCTGGGACCAGGCGCTGACCGAGATCGCCGAGCGCATGGTCTACCTGCGCGATACCTACGGGCCGACCGCGCTGCTCGACCAGTCCTATGCCGGCGCCTCCTACGGCGTGCTGCACAAGTCCGACCAGATCGAAGGTCTGCTCGGCCGCTTCCTCGGCATGTTCGGCTGTCGCACCTCGTCCTGGTCGGTGCCGTCCTATCAGGCGACGACCTTCTCCTCGCGCATGACCTTCGGCACCATCGAAGACGGCAACGAGGACGACGCGTTCGCCCATTCCAAGCTGATCATCATGTGGGGCTGGAACCCGGCCTACACGTTCCACGGCGGCAACACGTTCTACTACATGCGCATGGCCAAGCAGCGCGGCTGCAAGTTCGTGGTCATCGATCCGCAGCACACCGATACGGCGTCCACCTACGACGCCTGGTGGATCCCGATCCGCCCCAACACCGACGCGGCGATGATGGCCGGCATGGCCCACGTCATCTTCACCGAGAAGCTCCACGACCAGGCCTTCATCGACAAGTTCACGCAAGGTATCGATGCCGGCACGATGCCGGACTGGGCCAAGGACAAGGAGAACTTCAAGGACTACATCCTCGGCAAGTACGACAAGACGCCGAAGACCCCGCAGTGGGCCGAGAAGATCTGCGGCGTGAAGGCCGAGGACATCATCAAGCTGGCGCGCATGTACGCGACCACCAAGCCGGCGGCGCTGAAGGCGTCGTGGGCGCCGGGCCGCAACGCCTATGGTGAGCAGTACAACCGCATGGCCGCGGCCCTGCAGGCGATGACCGGCAACATCGGCGTCCTCGGCGGCTGCGCCGAAGGCGTCGGCAAGGGCTGGCACGCCGAAGGCGTCGCCTATCCCTACGACCAGTTCTCCAACGTCTGGTACGCCTCGATCAAGTCGGACCGCTGGGCCCACATCGTGCTCAACTATCCGAACGTCAAGCGCGAGGAGGTCGGCCTCTGGCCGCGCTCCGACAACCTCGACGGCGTCATCCCCAACATCAAGGCGATCTTCTGGCAGGGGTCGGACTGGTTCAACCAGCTGACCAACATCAACAAGGAGATCGAGGCGATCAAGAAGCTCGAGCTCGTCGTCTGTATGGACTCGACGATCACCCCGTCGGGCCTGTGGGCCGACGTGCTCCTGCCGATCGCCACCCACTTCGAACGGCACGACGTGGCGCTGCCCTGGTACAAGGGCCACTACTACATCCACCGTCCGAAGGTCATCGAGCCGCTCGGTGAATCGAAGACCGATCTCCAGGTCTTCACCGAACTCGCCTGGCGCCTCGGCTTCGGCCCGGCCTACAATCCCAAGGCGTCGCGCGCCTACTTCTTCGACAACGATGCCGTCGACGAGGCGTACCTGCGCGAGTGGTGGGAAGGCAAGGTGATGCACCATCAGGGCGTCACCATGGGCTGGGACGAGTTCAAGAAGCGCGGCGTCTACAAGTTCGTCTTCGACAAGCCGCAGATCGCCTTCCGCGACCAGATCGAGAAGGGCGTTCCCTTCCAGACCCCGTCGGGCAAGATCGAGATCTTCTCGACCACGCTCGCCAAGATCACCGACTGGAAGAAGACCCAGTACGGCGAGCCGATCCCCGCGATCCCCAAGTGGATCGAGCCGTGGGAGAGCCTCAACTCGCCGAAGACCAAGGAACACCCGTTCCATCTGATCAGCCCGCATCCGCGTTGGCGCACCCACTCGATCTTCCACAACATCGCGTGGCTGCGTGAGACCTACGAGCAGGAGGTGACGATCAACGCATCGGACGCCAAGAAGCTCGGCATCAAGACCGGCGATACGGTCGAGGTCTACAACGCGCGCGGCAAGTGCGTCGTTCCCGCCTATGTGACGGAACGCTGCATGCCCGGGGTCCTCGTGTTGCACGAGGGTGCCTGGATGGATCTCGACGAGAACGGCGTCGACCGGTCCGGCAATCCGGACTTCCTGACGCTCGACGAGCCGAGCCCGGCCGGCGCCTTCGCCTACAACACCGTGCTGTGCAGCATCCGCAAGTCGGAGCTCGTCCATAAACCCGGTTGGGACAGGCTCGCGGTTTCGCGCAGCGCCGTCTTCCGCCGCGATCAGTGACGGGAGGGGGACATGGATCAGCAGACCAAACAGGCCATCAAGGACGCGGCCGCCAAGAAGAAGCGCGAGCACTACACGCCGGTCGTTCCGGACATGCAGCTCGGCTTCATCCACAACAACGTCGATTGCATCGGCTGTCGCGCCTGCGAGATCGCCTGCAAGGACAAGAACGGCCTGGCCCCCGGGCCACGCTTCCGTCGGGTGGCCTATGTCGAGGGCGGGACCTTCCCCGAGGTCTACGCCTACAAGGTCAACATGTCGTGCAACCACTGTGCGGAGCCGGCATGCCTTCCGACCTGCCCGACGGGAGCGATCTACAAGCGCAAGGCGGACGGCATCGTCGACATCGACTCGACGCTGTGCATCGGCTGCCGGCGGTGTGAGGCGGCCTGCCCCTTCGGCGCGCCGCAGTTCATCCCCGAGCGCAACGTCGTCGCCAAGTGCAACATGTGCGTCGACGAGATCGAGGCCGGCCGCAAGCCCTATTGCGTGATGGCCTGCATGATGCGCGTACTCGATGTGGGCCCCATCGACAAGATCGCCGATGGCACCTACGAAACCAAGGCAAGGGGACCGGCCGACAAGATCGTGCGGCAGGTCAAGACGATGTCGGATCCGGAGTTGACCAACCCCTCGATCCGCTTCGTGCCCCACTCGAAGGGCGAGGTCTGATGAGCGGCGTCGCCGTCGAGCCGGTCGGATTCACGGATGAGCAGCGGCGGGGATACGCGGAGGACCTGCGTATCCTGGCGCTGCTCCATGCCCGCGAACCGACGGCGGAACTGATCGGTTCGTTGCGAGCCGGGCCGGTCGAGCGTATGTTCTCGCTGCCCCTGACCGGGGTGCAGGAGCTCGAAGCGCTGGACTTCTTCCGCACCGCGCTGACCGAGAAGGTCACGCGGACGGATCGCAGTGGTCTCGACGAGTTGGCGGCCGATCACGCCGCCATCTACCTCACTCACACCCACCGGGTGAGCCCCTCGGAGAGCCCCTGGACCGACCCGGAAGGGCTGACGTCGCAGCAGCCGATGTTCGACGTCCGCGACTGGTATCGTCACTGGGGGATGGAGACGCCCAACTGGCGCGATCGACCCGATGATCACCTCGTGGTCCAGCTCGAGTTCGTCGCTCATCTGCTCGACCAGATCGGCAGCCAAGCCGCTCTGGTCGACGCGGCGAGGTTCCTGGATCGCCATCTGCTGCGTTGGTTCGGGTCCTTCGCCGAGGGCGTGTCGCACCGCTGTTGGACCGCCTACTGGGCGGCCGTCGCCAACCTGACGGCGGTCCATCTCGACGCGTTGCGCGAGCGTCTGGGCCGGCTGCCCGGCTGCGAACGGGTCGAATACGAGAGCATCGAGGCGGAGAAGCAGCGCCGCCGCGACATCGCCGTCGCCGAGACCTGTGCCTCGGCGGGAGCCTTCGCGCCGGGCACCGGTCCGACGTTGTGAGGGGACGGTGAAGATCGCAGGGTCGCAGGAGGTCGTCATAGGCCGCAGAGAACACATAGGATCGGACCGCGTCCCCGAAGTGATCTTCCGGGGCGGTCGGTCGATTCGTGTCTCGGCGCATCGATCCGGCGAACCGGGGAGGCGCGGGGTCGGCCACGTCCGCCCCGCCCGGGCGGCCGGGAGGATCGGCCGATGATCTCCCGCATGCTCGACGGTCTCAGATCCAGTCTGGCGGCGCGGCTGGCGGTGACGCTGGTGGCGCAACTGGTCGTCGTCTCCGCCGTCTTCCTCGGCGGCTTCGTCTTCCTCTACCGCTCCAGCCTCCAGTACGAGCGCACCCAGGCGGCCGAGAAGGTCGGTCAGCTCCTCCAGGCCAGCCTGGAGAACGCGATGTTGAAGCGCGACATCGACGGCCTGCGCGACATCGTCGATCGTCTCGGCGGCCTCGAGGACATCGTCTCGGTGATGATCCTCGACCCCAAGGGCGAGGTGCGGTTCTCCTCGCGCCAGGATCGGTTCGGCGCACATTTCGATCTCGGTCGCGGCGAACTGTGTCCCGATTGCGTCGTCAAGGAGGGGAGCGTCGCCGGTGGCGCCGCCTTCATGCAGGACGGCGCCCGTGAGATCCTGCGCTCGGTCAAGCCGGTCTCCAACAAGGCGGTGTGTGGCCAGTGCCACGGCCCGATCTCGGATCACCCGGTCAACGGCATCCTGGTGGTCGATCACGCCGCCGAGGGGCTGCGCCGGGAGGCGGCGCGCAGCGCCGCGCTCTTCGCCGGATCGGGCGGCATCGTGCTGCTCTCGGTGGTGTTCTTCACCTGGTTGACCCTCAGGCGCAGCGTGACCGGGCCGGTGAGCCGGCTCGCCGGCGTCGCCCGGGCGCTCGAGGCGGGCGACCTGAAGGCGCGGGTGGGCGCGACCGGCGCCGACGAGATCGGCGAACTCGGCCGTAGCGTCGACCGCATGGCCGACCGTCTGGCCTCCACCCTCGCCGACGTGCAGGAGCGGGAGGACTTCCTCCAGGCGGTGCTCGACGCGGTGCCCGACGGCATCCGGGTGATCGACGAAGATTTCCGGGTGATCCGCGCCAATCGCGCCTACTGCACCCACACGACCCTGACGCCGCAGCAGGTGGTGGGCCGCCACTGCTACGCCCTCAGCCATGGACGGACCGAGCCCTGCATCTCGACGCTGGTCACCTGCCCGCTGGTCGAACTCCAGGAGCCGGGGACGAGCGTCAAGTTCCACGATCGCTATCTGTGCGGCGAAGACGACGAGGTCGCGGTCGAAGTGGCCGCCGCCGCCCTGACGCTCGCCGATCACGACGGCACACGCCGCGTCGTGGTCGAGGCGATCCGCGATCTCGAGGCGATGGCCAAGGTTTCGCACGAACAGAAGCTGTCGGAGATCGATCAACTGGCCACCGGCGTGGCCCACGAGATCCGCAATCCGCTCGCCTCGATCGGGCTCGGCCTGCGGGCGGCGCTCACCGACATCGAAAAGGGCGAGACCGACGAGGCCTCCGCGGCGCTGCGGCTGATCGAGCCGGAGATCGAGCGTTGCGTCGGCATCGCCTCGTCGCTCCTGAAACTGTCGACGCCGTCCGGCTCGCACCTCGACCTCGTGAACCTCGACGAAGTCATCCGTGACGTCGTCGCGCTGCTCGGCTACGAGGCGGAGAGCCGCAAGGTGGCGATCGAGCTGAAGATCGCGCCCGATCTGCGGGTCATCGCATCCGACAGCGAAATGCGCATGGTCGTCATCAATCTCGCCCAGAACGGCTTGCACGCCATGCCCGACGGGGGTGTATTGAGTGTCACGGCGTTCCGCGACGGAGCGACCATCGTGGTGGAAGTCGGCGACACCGGCGTCGGGATCAGACCCGAAGACCTCGACCGGATCTTCATGCCGTTCTGGAGCCACCGTGCCGACGGCATACGTGGGACCGGGCTCGGTCTGGCGATCTGTCGCAACATCGTTCGCCGTGTCGGTGGCTCGCTCACCGTCGCCAGCGCGGTCGGACAGGGATCTCGTTTCACCTTGAGAATGCCGGATGCAGATCATCGACAGGCCGAGTGAGGCCGACGAGGCCACACCGATCGCCGACCGCCGCAAGATGGTGCTGGTGGTCGAAGACGACGCGACCCTCAATCGGTTGCTGGTGCGCCAGCTGACCCAGGCGGGCTATGTCGCCCGCGGCGTTCTTCGCTGGAAGGACGCGCAGAAGGTGTTGGGCGAGGAGGAGCCGGCGCTGGCGCTGCTCGACATGCGCCTGCCCGACGCCGACGGCCTCGACGCCGTGCCGCAGCTGAAGGAGGTCTGTCCGGTGGTGGTGCTGACCGCCTACGGAGCGGTCGAGCACGCGGTCAAGGCGCTGAAGGCGGGAGCGACCGACTACCTCGTCAAGCCGGTGCGTGGTGAGGAGCTCGAACTGGCGATCGGCCGGGCGTTGGAGCGCGCGTCGCTGCAGCGTGACGGCCTGTTCTGGAAGGACCGGGCACAGTCGATCGAAGGCGGTATCCGGATGATCGGCAGCAGCGCGGCCTTCCGCCGCGCCACCGATCTCGTCGACATGGTGGCGCCGACCGACCAGACCGTGCTGGTGCTCGGCGAGAGCGGCGTCGGCAAGGAACTCTTCGCCCGCGCCATCCACGACGCCTCGCCGCGAGCGTCGTCGAAGTTCGTGGCGATCGACTGCTCGACGCTGCAGGCCAACCTCTTCGAATCCGAGCTCTTCGGCCACGAGCGCGGCTCCTTCACCGGCGCCGATCGGCGCAAGGACGGTCTGGTCGAGGTCGCCGATGGCGGCACCGTCTTCCTCGACGAGATCGGCGAGGTCAGCGCGACGATCCAGGCCAAGCTCTTGCGCATCCTCGAGACCGGCATGTTCCGCCGCCTCGGCGGCACCAAGGATCTGCGTGCCGACGTCCGCTTCGTCGCCGCCACCAACCGCGATCTGCAGGAGATGGTGCGCGCCGGCACCTTTCGCGCCGATCTCTACTATCGCCTGTCGCGGTTCGTCGTCGAAGTGCCGGCGCTGCGCGATCGCGGCGAGGACATCATCTCCATCGCCGACGCCTTCGTCGCCGGCCGCGCGTTTCGCCGCAACGTGGCGAAGCGGCTCGGCATGGAGGCCAAGAAGGCGCTCCTCGCCTACCGTTGGCCCGGCAACGTCCGCGAGCTGAAGAACGTCGTCGAGCGCGCCGTGCTGCTCTCGGGCGACCGCGAGACGATCGGCGTCGCCGAACTGGGGCTGACGGCGGACCCGATGCGGGCGCCGGAGGCGAAGTCCTTCCGCCTCGAATTCGACGCACCGCCGACGCTCGAGGAGATCGAGAAGGAATATCTCACCCGGCTGGCGACGCGCACCGACCTCAGCCGCGCCGAGATGGCGGCGACGCTCGGCATCTCCGAGCGCAACACCTACCGGCTGCTCGCCAAACACAAGCTTCGATGACGCTCGCCGGTGGTGGTGG
Organism: uncultured Alphaproteobacteria bacterium; assembly: GCA_937873675.1. GTDB lineage: Bacteria > Pseudomonadota > Alphaproteobacteria > Rhizobiales > Ancalomicrobiaceae > CALBKH01. Next base: position 7,277 of record CALMYM010000295.1, read on the forward strand.
TGATCGGTGAACCGCGATCCGTGACCCCGCTCGGCGAGCGAAGACGACCCGGCGCGGCGACGCGAACGAGGCCGTGGCGCCTCGCGCGTCGGCGCCGTCACGAAGTGCCACGCCCCGCGCGGCCTCGCGGCTTCGGCGGCCGCGCGGTGATCGCCATCCCGGCCTCGCGTATCAGGCGCGGCCGGTCGCGGTGACGGCCCGGACGATCCGATCGACCACGAGTCCGGTATTCTGGTAGTAGATCAGCTCGCCGGTCTGCGGCACCGGCTCGACGGTGATGCGTGGATTGCGCTTCTCCAGCCGGCGATAGAGCGCCTCGTCGAAGACCCCGTCCTCCATCGGCGCGAGTACCTCCATCGGGATGCGCAGCGCCTCGATCGCCGCGTCGATCGGCGCGCGGATCAGCTGCAGGTCGCGCACGAAGGTCATGTGACCCTGCATCAACAGATGGGCGCTGGCGCTGCGCAACAGCGGCACGGCGTTGGGATCGGCGCAGGTCGCCATGTCGCAGGGGCGATTGCGATAGGCGCGTTCGAGATACCAGTCGACGCCGTACTGCTGCATCATCCGGTGGCCCGATTTCGCGATCAGTTCGACGAGCCAGGGCGTGACCTCGACCAGCCGAAGCATGGTGCGCGGGATCGGCGGCAACCGGTGCATGCCGGAGCGATCGAGCACGCCGGTGTAGCCGGCCGCGATCAGCGCGGTGAAACGCGACGGGTCGGCATTCTGTTCGGCGAGCAGCGGCACGATGCCGTTCGACAGCCCGACCGCGACGCAGGGGCGCCGGATCCGCTGATCGAGGAAGGCGCGCAGACAGGCCAGATTGTCGTCGAGCGCCGACAGGTCGCCGTGCAGCGTGCTGTTGCCGTAGCCGGGTCGCGACAGGGCGAAGAGGGTGATCCCGGCATCGCGCAGCCGCGCCTCCTCGGCTTCCGGCAGGAGGTAGCCCACCGAGATGCCGCGCGACATCACCACCGGGACGCCGTCCTTGGCCCCCATACACGTCCAGGCGACGACGCGGCCGTCGGGCAGGGTCAGCCGCTCCTCGCGCCCGAGCGGATCGCGCCAGCCGGCGACGCGGCTGCGCTCGCCCATGATGGCGCGGTTCGCCACCAGCGCCAGCAGGCGGAACAGATCGAGCTGGGTCGGGGTTTCCGCCTTGGCCAGGATCGACTTCATCTGCGTGCGGACGGTGAGCACCGAGACGCCGCGTTCGCGCGCCACCGCCTCGTTGTCGCGCAGCCGGTAGAACAGGCGCGCCACCTCCACCTCGGCCTCGCTGAGCCCGAAGGCGTCGGCCAGCCGCCGTCCGGCGTCGGCCGTCCATTCGACCTCCAGCGAGCGCAGTACGAGGTAGGACTTGTCGCCCCGTCCCGACGCGACCAGATAGGCCTCGGCCAGGAACGACGACTCGGCCTCGTCGGCCGGGTGGATGCGCAGGATCGCCTGTGATCGGTTGCCACGCGTGTTGGCCGCCTTGCGCAGGGTGGCGAAGTCGGCGCGCGAACACGGGTCGATCAGTTCGGAGGAGAAGACCGTGCCCTGCCGCCCGCCGAAGGTCCTGACACCGGCGACGTTGGCGGTGACGATGCGCCCGTCGGGCGCCAGCACGATCGCCGGACCCGGCACTTCGCGCACGGCGCGGCTGAGCGGGTCGTTCTCGGCCGGGATGTCGAGCATCTCCAGCGTACGACGCGCCGCGGCGAGCTGGGTGAGGAGCGGCCCCGACAGGTTGGACGGCCCTTCGTCGCGGTCGCCGCAGGCGTCGAGTTTGGCGTTCCAACTGCTGATCATCGTCTCGAAGGCGTGCTGGTCGACGATGGCGCGCCAGGTGTTGGCGACGATCTCGAGATCGGTGCCGGGGTCGATCTCGCCGGCGGCGTTCAGCTGGTCCGGCTCGGGTGCGAACCGGAGCTGTTGATCGAACAGTTCGACGTCCCCGCTCTTGCTCGCCATCGCCGTTCCCCGGTTCCCTTGGGTCGGCATCTTCTCCGACGGTAACCGGGTATGCAACCGATCCACCGCCGAACATCTCCTTCACTCGAGTGAAGACACCGACACGGGTCTCGACGATGCTCGTTTCGGACGCGCCGAGAGGCCGACGACGGGAGGAACAACATGGCAGGCGGTCGGGCTCGGCATCATGAGGGAGCGGATCGCCGGCTGGTTCTGGTCCGCCGCGCCTGGTTCTTCTTCCTCACCCTGCCGATCGCGATCGTCGGCACCGCCGCCGCCGCCGTGTCGTTCCTGACCGGCGCCTATCCGCAGCCGGCGGGCGCGGCGCTCTTCGGCGGCCTGTCGCTTCTGTTCTTCGCCGCCCTCGTCCACTACGGGCGGATCGAACGCGCCGTCTTCGATCCCGACGACGGCGTCACCCTCGTCCGACGTTCGCTCCTCGGTACGAAGACGGTCGGTTTCCCGCTGCAGCAGGTGAGCGGCGCCGTGGTCGAACGCCGCCGGGCCCGCTCGACCCGGGGGAGCGCCGGCTGGACGGGCCCGCGCTGGGTCGATGCGTCGCGGCCGGTGCTGGTGCTCGCCGACGGTCGCCGCCTGCCGATCTTCCATCTCCACCGCGGCGGGACCTGGGCCGACACGGTGCGCGACCGCGTGAACGCCTGGCTCGCCGCCGAACGGGGCACCGCGGCGGCGTGACCGCCCGATCGACGCGGGCACGACCGGATCCGGCGTCTTCGCGCATCCCCTCCGTGGTGTATGCGTGCGGCGCGTTCGCCGGGCAGCATGCCGCCGAGTGATCACCTCGGGTGCGCGACATGGACGGTGGATTCGCAACAGACGGGACGAGCGCCTTCGCCGATGCGGCGGGGGAG
>CALMYM010000296.1 GCA_937873675.1 uncultured Alphaproteobacteria bacterium
TGCCATTCGGCCAGCTCCTTGCGGAACTCGCCCTTGCGCCCGCGCACGACCGGCGCCAGCAGATAGAGCCGCGTGCCCTCCTTGAGTTCCAGCACACGGTCGACCATCTGGCTGACGGTCTGGCTCTCGATCGGCAGGCCGGTCGCCGGCGAATAGGGCACGCCGACGCGGGCGAAGAGCAGGCGCATGTAGTCGTAGATCTCGGTGACCGTGCCGACCGTCGAGCGCGGATTGCGCGAGGTGGTCTTCTGCTCGATCGAGATGGCGGGCGACAGGCCGTCGATCTGGTCGACGTCCGGCTTCTGCATCATCTCCAGGAACTGGCGCGCATAGGCCGAGAGGCTCTCGACATAGCGGCGCTGGCCCTCGGCATAGATGGTGTCGAAGGCGAGCGAGGATTTGCCGGAGCCGGAAAGGCCGGTCATGACGACGAGAGCGTCGCGGGGAATGTCGAGATCGACATTCTTCAGATTGTGCTCGCGCGCGCCGCGAACGGAGATCGATTTGCTGGTCATGCGATGCGGATCCGGCTTGGCGGGAGACCACGAGGAGATAGGTCGGGACCTGCCGCCTTCCATGCGTCATCGGGCGAGACTCCGCAACACCCGACGAGACGTCGGGCGCGAACGGTTGGGAGTGGCGATCTCGCCGGAACGGACGGGGACGAACCGGCCGGCTATGGTGAATGGACGGAACATAACACGAACAAAATGCCGATACCACGGCTTTTTGATGCCGACGGGCGGGGGCGGCGGTGCTTTCCGTCCGTCACCGCGGACCGATGGCTTGCCGAACGGGCAGAAGATTGATAGGAACAAAAACGGAACGAAAGCCATGACGTCGGGGCGCCCCTGTGGATAACGTCGCCGGGGTCGTGTCGTGGGCGGCGCCGGCGGGGTAGTGTGCGGCGAAACGGGAAGGCGAGAAACGAGAGGCGGAAGCGATGTCTGGCAGCGTCAACAAGGTCATTCTGATCGGCAATCTCGGAGCCGATCCGGAAATCCGGCGCACGCAGGACGGCCGGCCGATCGCCAATCTGCGCATCGCCACGTCGGAGCGCTGGCGTGACCGCAACTCCGGCGAACGGCGCGAGAAGACCGAGTGGCACCGGGTGGTGATCTTCAACGAGGGTCTCGCCAAGGTCTGCGAGCAATATCTGAAGAAGGGCATGAAGGTCTACATCGAGGGGGCGCTGCAGACCCGCGAGTGGGAAGACCAGCAGGGCCAGAAGCGCTATTCGACCGAGGTGGTCCTCCAGGGCTTCAACTCGACGCTGACCATGCTCGACAGCCCCGGCGGCGGGCGTGGCGGTGCCGGCGGCGGCGACGACTTCGGTGGTGGCGGCGACGACTTCGGCGGCGGCTACGGTCGCGGCGGCGGTGGCGGTCGCGGCGGCTACGGTGGCGGTGGCGGTGGCGGTTCGCAGGCGCGTTCCGGCGGCGGCGGCCAGCGTTCCGGCGGCTTCAACAATCCGCCGCCGTCCGCCGACATGGACGACGAGATCCCGTTCTGAGGGGTCGGAATCGTAGCTACAATTCGCGTCTTTGAAGGGTAATTCGATGAGCACGGCAAAGCTGCACATCAATATTCATCAGGGCCTTATTGAGGCTGAGGGTAGTGAAGATTTTGTCTACAGGGTTTACTCTGATTTTAAGGATCTAATAAAATGGGAGAATTCGCGTCCCCCCCTTGAAGCAGCGCTGGTAGATTCACCAGATGATAGATCGTCAGTTGGCGCTACCAAGGGTATAGAAGTTGGGGAAAGGCCTAAATCTCGACGCAGAGCGAAGATTGTACAAAATAAAGAATCAGCACCTTCAATCACCAATCATAAGCCTAAAATAGTATCAGATCTAGATACAAATGGAATAAAGGAATATCTTTCAAATTATAATGTTGGTAATCACGCGAATATTATAGTTGCTATAATTCATTTTCTTAAGAAAAAGGGGCGCGAGGCAGTGTCGGCTGATGATATCTTTACTTGCTATAGGGATGGCGGCATTAAGTTGCCGGAGAAATTTGGACAAGCATTCATAGATACAAAGAACAAGAAGGGGTATATTGAATTTGCTGGACCTGACTTGATTGAGTTAACGATTCGAGGTGTTAATCATATTGAGCATGGCGGAATGAAGCCAAAGGGGTAAACGATATTGGTGCCAGCTGCATTGAGGTTTTATCGTGCGATTCAGTCAGTTGATCGACTCTCGCAAAAAGAGTTGATCGCATATTTTGCTTATTTTTTGACTATTGAACAGGGGGCTGAAAGCGCCAGTGCTAAGGATATCGAAAAGTGTTTTAAATCATGTGATTTGCCTGTTCCGGCTCGAGTTGCAAAGATTCTTTCTGAAGGTTTAAAGGGCGCTTACCCGTCTTATGTAAAAGATGATAAAATTGGTTATCGCCTCCATAGAATTGTATGCGATAATATTTCTGAAGAATTGGGAAGTACTAGAATTGTAACTCAAGTGAGTGCGGAGCTGCGAGGATTGGAGTGCCTTCTATCCGAGGAGGCCTATACAAAATACTTAGTTGAGGCGGTTGATTGTTTTGAGGCGGGAGCGAATCGGGCTTCTATAGTAATGACTTGGAATTTGGCTATTTATTGTATTTTTGAGTATATCTGGAAAAATGCCCTGTCTGACTTCAATGAGGCGCTCGCCAAGTCTCCCGATAAGCGCATAAAATCTATTGTAAAAATAGATGATTTTAATGAGTTAAGAGAGAGTAAGATCATAGAGATTTGCCGATCGGCGGGTATTATCTCTAATGATGTTAGAAAAATACTAGATGAATGCCTGGGTGTCAGAAATACGGCTGCCCACCCATCGAATGTAGAAATATCACGCAGCAAGACTGTGGCTGTGATCGAAGACATTACGAGGAATGTTGTTGTTAAGTTCTCCGTGAAATAGAGCCCAGCCGCGTGTCACATCGCCATGATCGCCTTGACGCCGTCGGCGACGAACTGGACGGCGAGAGCGGCGAGGAGCAGGCCGAGCAGGCGGCCGATCACCACGCGGCCGGTCTCGCCGATGCGGCGGTCGATCGGGTCGGCGAGCAGGAAGACCATCAGACTGATCGCCAGGACGACCGCGACGACGCCGAGGAAGGCGCCGAGGTGCGTCCAGGTCGGCGCCTTGGTGGCGGCGAGGATGGTGGCGGAGATGGCGCCGGGGCCGGCGAGCAGCGGGATCGCCAGCGGGAAAGCGGCGATGTCGCGGACGTGATCGACGCCGACGGCGCGATCGGCATCCGATTTGTCGCGCGGCTCCTTCTGCGAGAACACCATCTGGAACGCGGTGGAGAACAGGAGCAGGCCGCCGGCGATGCGGAAGGCGGCGAGCGAGATGCCCATCAGCGACAAGAGCTTGCCGCCGGCGAAGGCGAAGAACAGCAGGATCACCCCGGCGATCGAGGTGGCGCGCACCGCGATCCGGCGGCGATCGGTGGCGCTCATCCCCGCCGTCAGGCCGATGAACAGCGGCGCCAGCCCGAGCGGGTCGACGGTGACGAAGAGCGTGACGAAGGCTTCCAGAAGATAATCGAGCATGGCTCACCCGCGGTGTCCGCCGCCCACAGTGCCCGCTCCCGCGCCGGAATGCCAGAGCGGCACGGCGCAGACGTGGGCGATGGCGAGGACCGAGGCGCCGCGACCCCGGCACGAACCGCCCGCCGGCGCGAAAAACCTCGGAAAATCGGCCCGATGATCGCGGTGGAAAGGCCGCCGCGGTTGGCTTTTGCGGGCGGAATCGTCTATTGAGACGGATCGCCCGAGGGCGCCCGAATCCGTGAAAGAGAGACCGCATTTGTCCGGCCGCGACGACACGACCCACGGCGGGGATCACCCCTCCGACATCAAGCCGATTTCCATCGCCGACGAGATGAAGCGGAGCTACCTCGATTACGCCATGAGCGTGATCGTCTCCCGCGCGCTGCCCGACGTGCGCGACGGCCTGAAGCCGGTGCATCGGCGCATTCTCTTCTCGATGCACGAGAACGGCTACGACTGGAACAAGGCCTATCGCAAGTCGGCCCGCGTCGTCGGCGACGTCATCGGTAAGTACCATCCGCACGGCGATCAGGCGGTCTACGACGCGCTGGTGCGCATGGCGCAGGACTTCTCGATGCGGCTGACGCTGGTCGACGGCCAGGGCAATTTCGGCTCGGTCGACGGCGATGCCGCGGCGGCGATGCGATACACCGAGGTGCGTCTCGCCAAGCCGGCTCACAAACTGCTCGAGAACATCGACGAGGACACCGTCGATTTCCAGGCCAACTACGACAACACCGAGAAGGAGCCGGTGGTTCTGCCGGCGCGGTTCCCGAACCTTCTGGCCAACGGCGCCGGCGGCATCGCCGTCGGCATGGCGACCAACATCCCGCCGCACAATCTCGGCGAGGTGATCGACGCGACGATCGCGCTGATCGATCGGCCGGAGATGTCGATCGAGGATCTGACCGAAATCCTCCCGGGTCCCGACTTCCCGACCGGGGCGATCATCCTCGGCCGCTCCGGCATCCGTTCGGCCTATGCCACCGGGCGCGGCTCGGTCACCATGCGCGGCCGGGTCAAGACCGAGACCATCCGCGGCCGCGAAGCGATCGTCATCACCGAGATCCCGTTTCAGGTGAACAAGGCGTCGATGGTCGAGCGTATCGGCGAACTGGTCCGCGAGAAGAAGATCGAGGGCATCGCCGAGGTTCGCGACGAGTCCGACCGCGAGGGCTACCGGGTCGTCATCGAGCTGAAGCGCGACGCCATGAGCGACGTGGTGCTGAACCAGCTCTATCGCTTCACCCAGCTGCAATCGACCTTCGGCTGCAACATGGTCGCCCTCAACGGCGGCCGGCCGATGTTGATGAACCTGAAGGACATGTTGTCCGCCTTCGTCGTCTTCCGCGAGGAGGTGATCGGCCGGCGGACGCGCTTCCTGCTCGGCAAGGCGCGCGATCGGGCCCACGTCCTGGTCGGCCTCGCCATCGCGGTCGCCAACATCGACGAGGTCATCCGCCTGATCCGCGCCGCGCCGGATCCGGCCACGGCGCGTGCCCAGTTGATGGAGCGCGACTGGCCGGCCAAGGACATGGCGCCGCTGATCGCGCTGATCGCCGATCCGCGCCACGTGGTCGCCGAGGACGGCACCTATCGCCTGTCGGAAGAACAGGCGCGCGCCATCCTCGATCTGCGCCTGCAGCGCCTCACCGCCCTCGGCCGCGACGAGATCGCCGAAGAGCTGAACAAGCTCGCCGCCGAGATCGCCGACTATCTCGAGATCCTCGCGTCGCGCGAGCGCATCATGGCGATCGTCAAGACCGAGCTCGCCGAGGTGCGTGCCGAGTTCGCGACGCCGCGGCGGACCGAGATCCTCGACGTCGAGGGCGACGTCGACGACGAGGACCTGATCGCCCGCGAGGACATGGTGGTCACCGTGACCCACGCCGGCTGGATCAAGCGGGTGCCGCTGTCGACCTATCGGGCGCAGCGGCGCGGCGGCAAGGGGCGCTCGGGCATGGCGACCAAGGACGAGGATTTCGTCGTCCGCCTGTTCGTCGCCTCGACCCACGCGCCGATCCTGTTCTTCTCGTCGCGCGGCCAGGTCTACAAGACCAAGGTGTGGCGTCTGCCGCTGGCGGCGCCGCAGGCGCGCGGCAAGGCGCTCGTCAACATGTTCCCGCTGGAGCCGGGCGAGCGCATCACCTCGATCCTGCCTTTGCCGGAGGACGAGGAGGCGTGGGGCACGCTCGACGTGATGTTCGCGACCACCCGCGGCACCGTCCGGCGCAACAAGCTCTCCGACTTCGTCCAGGTGAACCGCAACGGCAAGATCGCCATGAAGCTCGAAGAGGGCGAGGGCATCGTCGGCGTCGACACCTGCACCGAGGGCGACGACGTGCTGCTGACGACGGCCGGCGGCCAGTGCATCCGCTTCCCCGTTCCGGACGTGCGCGTCTTCAAGGGGCGCGATTCGATGGGCGTGCGCGGCATCACCCTGGCGCAGGACGACACCGTCATCTCGATGGCGATACTGCACCACTTCGAAGCCTCGCCCGACGAGCGCACCCTCTATCTCAAGCAGGCGCGGTTGATGCGCGGCGAGGTCGAGGCGGAAGCGGGCGTCGAGGCCGAGGAGGAGACGACCGGCGGCGGCCAGCTCGACATGGAGCGCTACAGCCTGATGTCGGCGTCCGAGCAGTTCGTCCTCACCGTGTCGGAGAACGGCTACGGCAAGCGCACCTCGTCGTTCGAATACCGGATCACCGGACGCGGCGGCAAGGGAATCGTCGCCATGTCGACGGGAACGAGGAACGGGCGCCTCGTCGCCTCCTTCCCGGTGGAGCACGCCGACCAGATCATGTTGGTCACCGACGGTGGTCAGCTGATCCGCTGCCCGGTCGACGGCATCCGTCTCGCCGGACGCTCGACCCAGGGCGTCATCGTCTTCGACACCGCCGAGAGCGAGAAGGTCGTCTCGGTCGAGCGCATCCGCGAGGAAGAAGACGAGGAGGAGGCGGCCGAGGGCTGAGGCCCCATCGGACCCCTCTGACGTGAACAACGAAAACGCCGGCGCCATCGCGCCGGCGTTTCGCGTTCTCGGGGGGCGAGCCGTGACCGACCCCGGGGGGAGGGCGTCGCGAGCCGGCGCAAAAAGGGAGAGGGCGGCCGGTGTCGGCTCGCCCTCTCGAGGTGGCGGCCGGATGGCGGGCCGCTGACCGATCCGCGGACCGTCCGGGGGGACGACGGCCCGCGGGGAAACGGAGGGCGTCGACACTCGGGAGAAGGAGCGTCGACGCCGGATGCGAACCGGAGGCCGCATCGAGAGGAAAAGCCCGAGCGAGAGGGAGTCCCGGATCGGGAGAGATCCGGAACTCCCCACGACACCGATCGATGGCGGTCGATCGACGCCGCGTTCCGTTCGGACGAGGAGGAAACTACGCCGGAGTCGTGTCGCGGGTTTTGCGTGAGCGGCCGATCGGGTTACGTCGATGTTTCGTCGCGACGCCGGGACGAAACAATTCGTCGCGGCGAGGTCGGCGGCGCTCGCGGCCGGGCGGGGCGGCTTGCGGCGGCCGGCGCGGGGCGCTAATGCGGAACGCGAAGAAGGCGCGGATGCTGCGCCCGCGGGCGATTCGAGAACGGCTCGGTTGGAGGAACGATGACGCGCACGGTGCTCTATTCGGGCTCTTTCGACCCCGTCACCAACGGTCACGTCGACGTCCTCGCTCAGTCGCTCGACATCGCCGATCGCGTCGTCGTCGCCATCGGCGTCCATCCGGCGAAGAAGCCGCTGTTCGATTTCGACGAGCGGGTCGTGATGATCCGCGAGGTCGTCGCCGATCTCGGCGTCGAGCAGGCGCGGGTCGAGGTCGTCGCCTTCTCCGATCTGGTGGTCGAGGCGGCGCGCCGCGCCGGGGCGGCGGCGATCGTGCGGGGCCTGCGCGACGGTACCGACCTCGATTACGAGATGCAGATGGCGGGCATGAACGGGGCGATGGCGCCCGCGGTGCGCACCCTGTTCTTCCCGGCCTCGCCGAGCGTCCGCCACATCACCGCCACGCTGGTCCGGCAGATCGCGGCGATGGGCGGCGACGTCTCGAGCTTCGTGCCGGAGAAGGTGGCCGCCCGCCTGAAGGCTCGCTTCGCCGATCGCGGCTGATCGCCGGATCGTCCGATTTCATCCGAGGCGATGCCTCGACAACCACGGGAGATCGATCCCTTGCTGCGCAGAACGCTCCTCTCCGCCATCGCCGGCGCCTCCTTCCTCGCCGCCGGCGCGGTCTTCGCCGCGGGTCCGGCCGCCAACGATCCGGAGAACACGCTGATCCTGACGTTGAAGGACGGCAAGGTGGTGATCCGCCTGCGTCCCGACATCGCGCCGAAGCACGTCGAGCGGCTGAAGACGCTGGCGCGCAAGGGCTTCTACGACGGGCTGAAGTTCCACCGGGTGATCGACGGCTTCATGGCCCAGACCGGCGATCCGCGCGGAAACGGCACCGGTGGATCGGACCTGCCGAACCTGCCGGCGGAGTTCAATCCGATGCCGTTCGAGCGGGGCACGCTCGGCATGGCGCGGTCGCAGAACCCCGACTCGGCCAACTCGCAGTTCTTCATCATGTTCGCCAACGGCTCGTTCCTGAACGGCAAGTACACCGCCTTCGGCGAGGTCGTGTCGGGTATGGAGTTCGTCGACAAGATCAAGAAGGGCGACAAGGCGACCAACGGGACGGTCGTCGACCCCGACAAGATCATCAAGCTGCAGGTCGCCGCCGACGCGAAGTGAGGCGGGTGGTTCGCTTCGCAGCGCCGGCGAGATCGCGCGGTCCGACGACGCGATCGCGAGACGAGAACGAGAAAGGGCTCGGAACCAGTGGGTTCCGAGCCCTTTCTCGTGTCGGGGCGAAGTCGTGTCGCGATGAAGCGCTCACGCCACCTTGTGGTCGACGGCGCCTTCGTCCTTCTCGCTGACCACCATGTTGCGGCCGCCGCGCTTGGCGGCATAGAGGCAGACGTCGGCGCGCTCGACGATCGAGGCGGCGGTGTCGCCGCGGCGCCATTCGGCGACGCCGATCGAGATGGTGATGCGGCCGAGGTTCTCGCCGGTCGAGCGCTTGACCAGTTCCTTGGAGAACACCGCCTCGCGGATGTGTTCGGCGACCACCACCGACTGGGCGATGTCGGTGCGCGGCAGCAGGACGGCGAACTCCTCGCCGCCGAAGCGGCAGGCGATGTCCTGGCCCTTGATGTTCTGCTTCAGCGCCAGCGCCACGAGGCGCAGCACCTGGTCGCCGGTCTGGTGACCGAAGGTGTCGTTGAACTTCTTGAAATGGTCGATGTCGGTGAAGAGCAGCGAGAACGGCACGTTGGTCTGCTGCGCTTCGGCGATGAGCCGATCGAGCGACTGCTCGAAGTGCTTGCGGTTGGCGAGCGTCGTCAGGTCGTCGACCAGGCTCTCGTAGCGGATCGCCTCCAGGCTCTCCTGCAATTCGGCGATCTGGCGGCGCGACTCGGCGAGCTGGCCCTCGAGCTCACGGTTGGTGCGCTCGGTCTCGTGGGTGACGTGGATGAGGCCCTGGACGATGGTCTCGACCGAACCGGTGTCCTTGGCGCCGGCGAGTGCATTGCGCGCTTCACCCAGCGAAGACGAGTAGCTCGAGGTCGATTCCATCTGGGTCGCCAACATGCCGGCGACGCCCTTGATCTCGTCGGAGAGGCGCCCGCCGACCTCGTCGATGCGCTCACCGATGCGGGTGGGGGCGATGAACTGGTCGTAGATGCGGTTGACCTCGACCGGCGTGATCTTGCCGCGCTGACGGATGATGTCGTTGATCGACTTGTTCAGCGCGTGATTGAAGCCGGCGGCGTAGGTGTACCAGAGCTCGTAGTTCCGCGGGTAGGCGGGGATCTCGTTTTTGCGCAAGTGGCCGACGGCGTTCTCGCCGTAGACGATGGTGCGCTTGAAATCGTCCCGCTCGCTCATTTTCGCAATCCCTCGCATCCCGCCACCCCCCGAAGGCGAGCGGCTCGGCCGATCTCCCTTCGGCCTCTCCCTAAAAGTGTCAGGAACGACTTAACCCATGGTAAAGGTTCGTGCGGTCGTCACGCTGCGAATGCCGGTTTTTCGGCCCTGATCACCGGATGAGCGTCACGGGTCGACGTCACGGGTACTCGCGGGCCGTCACAGAGAGAAAAAATATCCTCCCGGCGTGTGACCTCGGACGGCGCACGCCATGGGCGCCGACTCCGTGATGATTCGCGTCATGATGGTCGGTGCGACCGGCGATCGTGTCGCCGGTCGCGCCGGGTCAGTCCTTGGCCCGCACCGGGCGGAGCAGGAACGCCGGGACGTGATCGCCGAGACCGACGACCGAAGGCTCGTCGCGGTCCTCGTCGCGGCGCGGACGCGGCCCCGGACGATCGCCGGCGCGCACCGGAGCGTGGTCGTTGGCGGCGGGACGGCCGCCGTGCGAACGCTCCGGACGGGTCCGTTCGCGCTTGCCGGCAGGGGCCTCCTCGCGCGACCGCTCGCGCGGTTCCGCCGGCGCTTCGGCGCGGCGCGGACGGGCTTCACGCGCTTCCGTCTCGCCCGACGAGCGACCGCGGCCGCCACGGCGCCGGTCGCCGCCACGCTCCGAGCGTTCGCCGCGCTCCGAGCGTTCGCCACGATGGGAGCGGGCGGGCCGATCCTCGTGCGGCAGCTCGGAGACGTGGGGGCCGATCCAGGCGATCTTGTCGCCGGTCAGCTTCTCGATCGCGGCGAGGTGCTTGAGGTCGAGGTCGGTGACGATCGAGATCGCCGTGCCCGAACGCCCGGCGCGGCCGGTGCGGCCGATACGGTGGACGTAGTCCTCGGCGTGGACCGGGACGTCGTAGTTGAAGACGTGGGAAACGTCCGGGATGTCGAGGCCGCGGGCGGCGACGTCGGAGGCGACGAGCAGCGTCAGCTTGTTGCCGCGGAAGCCGTCGAGCATCGCCATGCGGGCGCGCTGGTCCATGTCGCCGTGGAGGGCGCCGACCGAGAAGCCGTGCTTCTCGAGGCTGCGGAACACCACCTGCACGTCGCGCTTGCGATTGCAGAAGATGATGGCGTTCTTCAGCTCTTCCGCCGAACGGATCAGGCCGCGCAACACGTCGCGCTTGTCGTGCGGTTCGCGGCCCGAGGCGATCAGGTTCTGCGTCACCGTCTTGGTCACCGAAGAGGGCTTGGCGACCTCGATGCGGACGGGGTTGCGCAGGAACATGTCGGCGAGGCGCTGGATCTCCGGCGGCATGGTCGCCGAGAACATCAGCGTCTGGCGCGACGGCGGGATCAGCTTGCAGATCTTCTCGATGTCCGGGATGAAGCCCATGTCGAGCATGCGGTCGGCCTCGTCGATGACGAGGATCTCGACGCCGGACATCAAGAGGCGGCCGCGACCGAAGAGGTCGAGCAGGCGGCCGGGCGTGGCGATCAGCACGTCGGTGCCGCGATCGAGCTTCTTCAGCTGGTCGTCGAAGGAGACGCCGCCGATCAGCAGCGCCACGTTGAGCTTGTGGTTGACGCCGTACTTGTTGAAGTTCTCCTCGACCTGTGCTGCGAGTTCGCGCGTCGGCTCGAGGATCAGGGTGCGCGGCATGCGTGCCCGCGCTCGACCGCTCTCGAGGCGGGTCAGCATCGGCAACACGAAGGAGGCCGTCTTGCCGGTGCCGGTCTGGGCGATGCCGCACACGTCCTTCATCTCGAGGACGATCGGGATGGCCTTTTCCTGGATCGGCGTGGGGGTGGAGTAGCCGGCCGAGGTGACGGCCGCGAGGACTTTTTCGGACAGTCCGAGTTCGTTGAAGGTCATTCGTTCCCGTGGGTCGCACGCCACCGCGGCCGGGCCTGCGACGTCCTCGATCGGGGGCGCCTCGACAGGGCGGGCTCGCTCGCGCGCAGAATCTTTTGTGCAATGCGAGATCTCGGCCGGCATATTGATCGAACAACTCCGAAAGTCAACGCCGAGCGCTCGAAACGGACAGTTTCTGTCGAGATTTGCCGATGGAAAGGCGCAACTATAGTGTCGCGGGCGAGGTCGCGGCGGGGCTTCGACGGTTCGATCGTCGGTCGCGTCGGGGGGCGGCCTCGGGGGAAGGTCGTTCGGACGAGGTCGTGCACGATGGCGATGATACCGCTTCTACTGGTTCCGGGTCTCAACTGCACGGCGGACTTGTGGGGCGCGCAGATCGCCGCCTTCGCCGCCGAACGGCAGGTGATCGTCGCCGATCACGGCCGCGCCGACACGATGGCGGCGATCGCCGATGCGATCCTCGCCGAGGCGCCGTTGCGTTTCGCGCTGGCCGGTCTGTCGATGGGCGGATACGTCGCCCTGGAGATCCTGAGGCGGGCGCCGGAGCGGGTGGATCGGCTGGCGCTCCTCCACACTCAGGCGCGCGCCGACGGCGAGGAGGCGCGGGCAGCGCGGCTGCAACAGATCGAGATCGCCGAGACCGGGGGCTTCGACCGGATCGCCGATCTGCAGATCCCGCGGCTGTTGTCGCCGGCCCATCAGACCGAGCCCGGCCTCGTCGACATCGTCCGGCGCATGGCGGCGGACACCGGGGCCGCGGCCTTCGTCCGTCAGCAGAAGGCGATCCTCGGGCGCCTCGACAGTCGGCCGTCGCTTCGCGCGATCTCCTGTCCGACGACGGTGATCGTCGGGGCGGAGGACGTCATCACCCCGGTCGAGCTCGCCCGCGAGATGGTCGAGGCGATCCCGGGTGCAGCGCTCGAGGTGATCGGCGACAGCGGCCATCTCTCGACGATCGAAGCGCCGGCGGCGGTGAACGCCGCGCTGGCGCGGTGGCTCGCTCGCTGATCCCGGCGCGGCACCGGCGCGGTACCACCGCTGATGCGTTCGTCACATATTTGGGGTTGTGTCGCCGCTCGCTACTCACCATGATCGCCACGAGCCGATCAGGGGAGCGAGCGGTGAGCCTTCATGCTTTCGACGACGCCGACGACGTGGCGGATGCCGCCGGACCCGAGATGGGGGAGGCGAGCCGCGCCGCGTGGCTGCGGCTGATCCGGTCGGAGAACGTCGGGCCGATCACCTTCCGCGAGTTGATCAACCACTTCGGTTCGGCACGCGGCGCGCTGGAGGCGCTGCCGGAACTGGCGCGCCGCGGCGGGGCGCGGGGGCGCATCCGCATCGCCTCGGAGGCGGAGGTCGAACGCGAGTTGGCGGCGGCGCGGGCGGCGGGCGCCCGGTTCGTCGCCATGGGCGAGGCGGAGTATCCCGCCCACCTCCTCACCATCGAGGGTCCGCCGCCGCTCCTCGCCGTGAAGGGCGGGCCGGGTGTGTGTCGACGCCACGCGGTGGCGATCGTCGGGGCGCGCAACGCCTCGCTCGCCGGCCGCAAGATGGCGACGGCGATGGCGAGGGGGATCGGCGAGGCGGGGTTCCTCACGGTCTCCCGTCTCGCCCCCGGCATCCACCCGGCGG
>CALMYM010000297.1 GCA_937873675.1 uncultured Alphaproteobacteria bacterium
CGCGCCGACAAGAAATTCGCCGAATCGGCCGAGGTCTATACGCGCGCCGTCGAACAGATCGCCACGCCGACCAAGGGCGACTGGCAGCTCTTCTATTATCGCGGCATCGCCTTCGAGCGCACCAAGCAGTGGCCGAAGGCCGAGGCCGATTTCGACGAGGCGCTGAAGCTGCAGCCCGACGAACCGCACGTCCTCAACTATCTCGGCTATTCCTGGATCGACATGGGCCGGAACCTCGACAAGGGGTTGGCCCTGGTCAAGAAGGCGGTCGAGCTCAAGTCCGACGACGGCTACATCGTCGACAGTCTCGGCTGGGCCTACTACAAGCTCGGCCGCTTCGACGAGGCGGTGAAGGAGCTGGAGCGGGCGATCCTGCTGAAGCCCGACGATCCGGTGATCAACGATCACCTCGGCGACGCCTACATGAAGGTCGGCCGCGAACTCGAGGCGACCTTCCAGTGGCGCCACGCCATCGACATGAAGCCCGAGCCGGAAGAACTGCCGAAGATCCAGAAGAAGCTCGACGATCAGCTGAACGCGCAGTGGGCCGCCGATCGCGAGGCCAAGGTCGCCGTCGCCGCGAAGGCCGCGGCCAAGGCGGCCGCCGATGCCGCGGCCGAGGCGGCGGCAGCCACCGCATCTGCGCTCGCCGCCGAGGTGTCGAAGCCCGAGGCCCCGAAGGCGGAAGCCCCGAAGGTCGAAGCCCCGAAGTCCGAGGCGCCGGCCGTCGACGCGCCGAAGGCTCCGGACACCAAGGCGCCTGCCACCGAGACGAAGCCGGCCGTCGAAGCCCCCGCCGCCGCCCCCGCGGCCCCCGCCGCCCCCGGCGGTGGTGAACCGGCGACGCCGCCCAAGGTGCAGTGAGCCTCGCCATGAGCGCCTCCACCTCGGCCGTCGATCCGCTGGTGGAGGTCGCGCCGGCCAAGATCAATCTGGCGCTGCACGTCACCGGCCGCCGCGCCGACGGCTATCATCTGCTCGATACGCTGGTCGTCCACGGCGTCGCCGCCGATCGCCTGACCGCCCGCCGGCTCGGCGAGCCGGGCGCCGGTGACGACCCGGTGACGATCGATCTCGCCGTCACCGGTCCCTTCGCCGCCGGTCTCACGGCGGACGCCGACAATCTGGTGATGCGCGCCGCCCGCCTTCTCGAAGCCGAAGCGCGGCGACGGGCGGTCCCCGTCGCACCCGTCGCATTGATCCTCGAGAAGAACCTTCCCGTCGCCTCCGGCATCGGCGGCGGCTCCTCCGACGCCGCCCCGGCGCTGCGCCTGCTGAACCGGGGGTGGCGGCGCCCCCCGCCCCCCGCGGGGGGGTTCCCCCTGCGGACCGGGTGGGGGCGCCCCCCCCTGCCGCTCGACCGCCCCGCCGAGACCGCCCTGCCGCTCGGCGCCGACCTGCCGATGTGCGTCCACGGCCGGCCGCTGCGCGCCCGCGGCATCGGCGAGACCATCGATCGTCTCGACGGCTTCCCGACCCTGCCGATGGTACTGGTCAATCCGGGCGTCGCCGTTGCGACGCCGGCGGTGTTCCGCGCCCTGGAGCGGCGTGACAACCCCGGCCTGCCCGATCTTCCCGCCCCTTTCGAGGACGCCGACAGCCTCGTCGACCGGCTCGCCGCCACCCGCAACGACCTCGAGGCCCCGGCGGTCCGCGTCGCCCCGGTGATCGGCGACGTCCTCGCCCGTCTGCGCGGCCAGCCCGGCTGTCGCCTCGCCCGCATGTCCGGTTCCGGCGCCACCTGTTTCGCCATCTTCGGCACCGACGCCGAGGCGAGAGATGCCGCCGCGGGGATGCCGGCGGAGTGGTGGGCTGTCGCCGGCCGCGTCTGACCGTCCTCCCTCCAACGTCTCGAGCGGCCCCCCTTCACCTCGGGCGTCGCCCGTGCGATCAGGGGGCATGATGAGAGCCGCCATCCCGACCCTCGACGAGATCCGCACCGGCGGTAAACCGGCCGTCGCCCGCGCCCTGTCGCTGATCGAGATCGCTCACGGTTCGCTCGACCTCGCCCGCCTGCTCGACGCCTGCGCCGCCGATCCTCGCGGCGACGTCCTCGGTCTCACCGGCCCGCCGGGGGTGGGCAAGTCGACGCTGACCAATGCGCTGATCGCCGGTGCCCGTCGCCAGGGGCGCACCGTCGGCGTCGTCGCCGTCGATCCCTCGTCGCGCTTCACCGGCGGAGCACTGCTCGGCGACCGCACGCGTCTGCGGACCGATCCCGACGACCAGGGCGTCTTCGTCCGCTCGATGGCGGCGCGTGACCGGCTCGGCGGCCTCTCCGACCACGCGGTGGCGGCGATCGTGCTGATGCGCGCCGTCTACGACCTCGTGGTCGTCGAGAGCGTCGGCATCGGCCAGTCGGAAGGCGACATCGCCTTCGTCGCCGACACGGTGCTGCTGTGCATCCAGCCGGGCTCCGGCGACAGCCTGCAGTTCATGAAGGCCGGCGTCATGGAACTGCCCGACATCGTCTGCGTCACCAAGGCCGACATGGGCGAACCGGCCCGCCGCGCCATGGCCGACGTCGCCGGCGCGCTGACGCTGGCCGACCACGAACCGGGCGCCTGGATCGCCCCGGTGGTGCTGGTCTCGGCGGCGAGCGGGGCGGGGCTCGACGATCTCGCCGCCGCGGTCGCCGGCCATCGCGATCATCTCGCCGAGGCCGGACGCCTCGACGATCGTCGCGCCGCCCAGGCCCGCCATTGGGTCGAGGACGCGATCCGGGTGCGCTTCGGCGCCCGTGGTCTCGCGGCGATCGACGTCGCCGCCGCGCTTCGCTCGGCCGAGGGCCCCTTCGGCGCCATCGTTCGTCTCGACGCCGATCTGGAGGCCCGCCTCGCCGCCTCGTCGTGAGCCGGGCGGTGCGTGCCGTTCACCATGTTTCCGCCACGATCGCGCCGAGGCGCCGCCACGAACCGCGAAATTCCGCGAAAACGGTCGGTTTCCGCCGTGGCTTAACCTTTTCTCGAGGTTACTCGTCGATCATCGGGTCGTTCGGGAAACCACCTCTCGGTCGTTGCATGTCGGCAACGCCGCCGGTGCGCCCCGCTGGTTCGGAGTTCGTATCGAGTCATGCCGAATGAGCTGAGCCGCCGCCGTGCGGCCCGACGGGTCGGTCTCCTCCCGCGTCTGCGGGCGGCCCCCGTTCTTCTTGTCGGCCTCGTCGCCGTCGCGATCGTCGGGCAGACCCCGCCGACCGAGACGCCCGTCCGCTGGACGGTGCGTGACGCCACCGCGTGGATGGCCGATTTCGACACCCTCAGAGATCAACGCAGCGCCCTGATCGCCGCTGCGTCGCGGGTCCCCGCGTCCCCCCGAGACGCCCGCATGCCCGCGGCCCTGTCCGCGCCCGCCCCGCTGTCCTCCGCCGGCGCTCCCCCCGCGCCGGCGGAGGCCGCGCCGGCCTCCATCGTCGTGGCCGAGGCCGACCTCGTCCCCCGCCACGAGCTCAAGCGCGTGCCGCGCGACGTCGTCGATCCCGACGTCACCGGCGCCGTGCCGGGCATGAAGCGTCCGGCCGTCGTGCCGGTCGAGGTGGCCCCGTCGGTCAACCGTTCCGGCAAGGGTGACCGCCTGTTCGCGCCCCAGCCGCTCGGCCGCACCACCGATCGCGACCTCTTCGTCAAGCCGACGCTCGCCACCGTGGCGCCGTCGCAGTCGGGTTGGCCGCCGGTCGTCACCGTCGCCTCGCTGATCGCGCCGCTGCCGGCCGAGACGCTGCCCCGTCTCGCCCTCGCCGCGCCCGATGGCGCCATCGAGGACGGCCGCATCGTCATCGCCATGAGCCGCACCGGCCCCGGCCGCGTCGTCACCCAATCCGCCGTCGCGGCCTACCCCGACCGTGACGTCGCGCGCGCCAAGAGCCGCGGCCATCCGCTGCTGCCGCCGGTGCCCGACACCCGCATGGCCTCCGCCAATCCGCGCACCACCGTCTGGGCGCAGCCGGCGGTGCCGGAGATCGGCTATGCCCGCCGCTCGGCCGACGGCATCCTCGCCCGCTTCCGCGCCGTCCTCGGCGACGAGCCGGACCCCGAACCGCGCCCGATGACCAAGGCCGAAGAGGCCGAGAAGATGGGTCCCTGACGAAGACGCCGATCGGACCGCTCCGGTCGGCGATCGCCGGTTCCACTTCTGCGACGATTTTCGACGAACGGGCGCCTCGAGCCGTCGAGGCGCCCGTTTCGTTTTCCGGCGTCGTGTCGTGTGTCGCCGTCCCCGGCACGACGCGACGCGGCGGGGCGCGGCGTCGACGCCGGCCGCGGCCACGATCGCTGCCGTGCCTCCACCGTCGTGACCCGTGCCACATGCGGATCTCCCCGCGATCCTCTCGATGCGCCATGACCCACCCGGGGGCTTGCTTTCGCCCCGACATTTCTATATTTCCAGAAGTATGGAATCGAACGAGATCATCGAGGCCCTGGCGGCCCTGGCACAGACGACGCGGCTCGCCGTGTTCCGTCGCCTCGTCGCCGCCGAACCCGAGGGCGAGGCGGCGGGCGATCTGGCGCGCGATCTCGCCATTCCGCCCAACACGCTCTCGGCCCATCTCGCCGTGCTCGCCCGCGCCGGGTTGGTCTCCGCCGACCGGCGCGGCCGCTTCGTCGTCTACCGCGCGGCGGTCGATCGTCTCACCGCGGTGACGACCGCGCTCGTCGCCGACTGCTGCGGCGGTCGGCCGGAACTCTGCAACCCGCCGCCGGCCACAGAATGTCGACCGTCGCGGACTTCCGAGGTGTCCTCATGACACGGCGTCCCTACGAGGTTCTGTTCCTCTGCACCGGCAACTCGGCGCGCTCGATTCTCGCCGAATCGATCCTGGCGAAGGACGGTGCCGGCACCTTTCGCGCCCATTCGGCCGGCTCGACCCCGCGCGGCGAGGTCCATCCGATGGCGCTGAAGGTGCTCGCCTCCTTCGGTTACCCGACCGAGGGCTTCCGCTCCAAGAGCTGGGACGAGTTCGGGGAACCGGAGGCGCCGGCGTTGGACTTCGTCTTCACCGTCTGCGACTCCGCCGCCGGCGAGGTCTGCCCGGTGTGGCCGGGACAGCCGATGACGGCCCATTGGGGCATCGAGGATCCGGCCGCGGCGGTCGGCACCCCGATCGATGTCGAACGGGCCTTCGTCACCGCCTTCAAGCATCTGCAACGCCGGATCTCGTTGTTCCTCGCCCTGCCCGTGGCGTCGCTCGATCGCATGGCGCTGAAGCGCGAGATCGACGCCATCGGTCGCACCGAGGGCGCCACTTCGATCCGGCCCGCCTGACCCTGGAGCCCCGAATGTCCGACGTCGTCATCTACCACAACCCCGCCTGCGGCACTTCGCGCAACGTCCTCGCCATGATCGAGAACGCCGGCGTCACCCCGAAGGTGGTGCTCTATCTGAAGACCCCGCTGAGCCGCGACGAACTGGTGGCGCTGTTCGCCAAGCTCGACGTGCCGGTGCGCTCGATCCTGCGCGAGAAGGGCACGCCCTTCGCCGAACTCGGCCTCGCCGATCCGTCGAAGACCGATGCCGAGCTGATCGATGCCATCGTCGAACATCCGATCCTGATGAACCGGCCGATCGTCGTCTCCGACAAGGGTGCCAAGCTCTGCCGCCCCTCCGAGGCGGTGCTCGATCTCCTGCCGGCCCAGAAGGGCGCCTTCGCCAAGGAGGACGGTGAGCAGGTCGTCGACGCCTCCGGCAAGCGCGTCGTCTGACCGCTCCATACCCAAATCGAAAGGCAGTGCGATGTCCGTCTTCGAACGGTTCCTCACCCTGTGGGTGGGTCTGTGCATGGTGGCGGGCATCGCCCTCGGCCACTTCCTGCCGACGGTCTTCCACGCCGTCGGCAGTCTGGAAGTGGCGAAGGTCAATCTCCCGGTCGCGCTGTTGATCTGGGCGATGATCGTGCCGATGCTGATCCGTATCGACTTCGCCTCGCTCTCCCGTGTCGGCGAGCACTGGCGCGGCATCGGCGTGACGCTGGCGGTCAACTGGGCGGTGAAGCCCTTTTCCATGGCGTTGCTCGCCTGGATCTTCGTCCAGCACCTGTTCCGGCCCTATCTGCCGGCCGACCAGATCGACGGCTACGTCGCCGGCCTCATCCTGCTCGCCGCCGCGCCCTGCACCGCCATGGTCTTCGTCTGGTCGAACCTGGTGAAGGGCGAACCCCACTTCACCCTGACCCAGGTGGCGCTCAACGACAGCATCATGGTGATCGCCTTCGCCCCGATCGTCGGCCTGCTGCTCGGTCTCTCGGCCATCACCGTGCCGTGGGACACGCTGGTGCTGTCGGTGGTGCTCTACATCGTCGTGCCGGTGATCGTCGCGCAACTCTGGCGCCGGCGGGGGCTGGCGAGCGGCGGCGAGGCGGCGCTCGGCCGACTCCTCGCCCATCTGCAACCCTGGTCGCTGGTGGCGCTCCTCGCCACGCTTGTGCTGCTCTTCGGCTTCCAGGGCGGCGAGATCCTGGCGCAGCCGATGGTGATCGCCCTCCTCGCCGTTCCGATCCTGTTGCAGGTCTATTTCAACGCCGGCCTCGCCTATCTCCTCAACCGCCTCTCCGGCGAGGCGCATTGCGTCGCCGGACCGTCGGCGTTGATCGGCGCTTCGAACTTCTTCGAACTGGCGGTCGCCGCGGCGATCTCGCTCTTCGGCTTCCGCTCGGGGGCGGCGCTCGCCACCGTCGTCGGCGTGCTGATCGAAGTGCCGGTGATGCTGTCGGTGGTGTGGATCGTCACCCGCACCGCCGGCTGGTACGAGGCGGGCGCCGGACGCGGAGATGTGGGCGACGCCGCGTGAGGCATGGAGGTTCGGCCGAACCGCCGCTATGATCGGCGGGGCCGACGAGGCCGAACCCGACCCCTGCAGACCGTCCCCTCTCCCCCCGGCCGGAACAGTTCTCGCGCGCCATGGCGCTGCCGTGGCGGCTGTTTTCCAAGCCGACCGGCGGGGCCCTCCTCCAAGGCCCGCGCCAACGCAACGGCCTGCTCCGCCCG
>CALMYM010000298.1 GCA_937873675.1 uncultured Alphaproteobacteria bacterium
GGCCCCTGGCGATCACCCGCCCGCCCGACACCACCTCGACGGCGAAATACAACGTCGGCGTCTATCGCCTGCAGGTCGCCGGACCGAACCGCCTGATCGCCCGCTGGCTCGCCCATCGCGGCGGCGCCCATCATCATCGTGCCTGGGCGAAGCGGGGCGAGAAGATGCCGGTCGCGGTGGTGATCGGCGCCGATCCCGGCACCATCCTCGCCGGCGTCCTGCCGCTGCCCCAGGATCTCTCCGAGCTGCACTTCTCCGGCCTCACCCGCGGCGAGCGCGCCCGGTTGGTGTCGGCCAAGACCGTACCGCTGAAGGTGCCGGCCGACGCCGAGATCGTCATCGAGGGGTGGGTGTCTCCGACCGAGACGCTGCCCGAGGGCCCCTACGGCGACCACACCGGCTATTGGAATTCGGTCGAGGATTTCCCCGTCGTGGAGGTCTCGGCGGTGACGATGCGTCGCGATCCGATCTATCTCTCGACCTTCACCGGCCGCCCACCGGACGAACCCTCGCGCATCGGCGAGGCCTTCAACCGGCTGTTCCAGCCGCTCCTGAAGAAGCAGTTCCCCGAGGTGGTGGATTTCTGGCTGCCGCCCGAGGCCTGTTCCTACCGCGTCGCCGTCGTCGCCATCCGCAAGGCCTACCCGGGGCAGGCGCGCCGGGTGATGATGGGTCTGTGGTCGATGCTGCCGCAGTTCGCCTACACGAAGTTCGTGATCGTCGTCGACGCCGACATCGACGTCCGCTCCTGGGACGACGTCGTCTGGGCGATCTCGACCCGCTCGGACCCGTCGCGCGACGTCATGCTGGTCGACCGCACACCGATCGACTACCTCGATTTCGCTTCCCCGAAGTCCGGCCTCGGCGGCAAGATGGGTCTCGACGCGACCACCAAGATCGGCACCGAGACCGAGCGTGAATGGGGCCGCGTCCTCGAACAGTGCCCCGAGGTCGCCGCTCGCGTCGACGCCTTGTGGTCGCGCCTCGGTCTGTGAACGGCCGTGTCATGAAGTCCCGCCGGTTCATGTGACGAGCCGCACTCGGGGCAAGAATTCGCCCCATCGTCCCCTCCCCCCTGGAGGGGGAGGGACAGGGAGGGGGGGGCACGGCCTCGCCTCGAATTCAACGTCTGAGAGGAGGAGCCGTCCCCCCCTCTCTGTCTCTCCCCCTCGAGGGGGGAGAGAACCGGATGAGAGCACCTTCATCGATCCCGGTCCGCAACGAGCCGAGAATCGTCGAAGGGAAATAGACCGCAGCCCGAACCGACGGTTCGACCCACGTGTGAACGGAGAAACCATGCCCCGCGTCGTCCTCGGCCTCTCCGGCGCTTCGGGTGCGGCGATCGGCCTGCGGGTCGCCGAGATCCTCGCCGACGGCGGCGGCGAGACCCATCTCGTCGTCCCCGCCGCGGCCGAGCGCACCCTCGCCCACGAGATCGGCCCCGGGGCGCTCGCCCGATTGCAGGCGCTGGTCCACGTCCGTCACGCCGTCGACGACATCGGCGCCGCCATCGCCTCCGGCTCGTTCCGCACCGCCGGCATGATCGTCGCCCCCTGCTCGATGCGGGTGGTCGGCGCCATCGCCTCGATCGCCGCCTCCGATCTGTTGATCCGCGCCGCCGACGTGACGCTGAAGGAGCGCCGCCGTCTGGTGCTGGTCGCCCGCGAGAGCCCGCTGCATCTCGGCCACCTGCGCGCCATGTGCGCGGCGACCGAAGCCGGAGCGATCGTCGCCCCGCCGGTCCCCGCCTTCTATCTGAAGCCGACCTCGGTCGCGGCGATCGTCGACCACGTCGCCCATCGCGCCGTCGATCTCCTCGACCTCGCCGGCCTGCCGCGCGCCGCCGAATGGACCGGCGAGGACGAGAGCGCGGGCCGAGGGCCATGAAGCCGCTCGCCACCCGTCTCGCCGCCTACGAGGTCTTCTTCCCTCTCGCCGCAGCGGGTTCGATCGCCACCATCGCCCTGACGCTCTTCGCGCTCACCGGCCGCTGGATCCCGCCCGCCGGGCTGTCGGCGATCGACTGGCACGCCCACGAGATGCTCTTCGGCCATTTCCCCACCGCCTTCGCCGGGGTGATGCTCACCGCCCTGCCGCGCTGGACGAAAGGCCCCTCGCCCGCCCCGGCGAACACGTGCAGATCGGCGCCCGTATCCCGCGGCGCGCCCCCCCCCCCCCCGCCGCCGGCGCCAAGGGCCCCCCCCCCCGCCGGGCCGCCGGCCCCCGCCCCCCCCGCGCCCTTCGCCCCCGCCCGCCTCGCCTTCCTCTTCGCCTCGAACCCGATCTGGCTGTGGGCCTCGCCGCTGGCGCTCGCCGCTCTCACGACTCACGCCGGATCGCGCATCGTCGCGGCCGGCGACCGTCGCGACTTCGGCCTCGTCGCGCTTCTCGCGGGCCTCGCCGTCGCCGATGCGACCTTCCTCGTCACGTCGCCGAGTGGTGATGCGTCACTCGCCCTGCGCGCGGCCTTCGCCGCCGCGGTGACGGTCGCCATGGTGATGGGCGGCCGCATCGCCCCGGCGCTCACCCGCCATCTCGCCGACATGCGCGGCGAACCGCAGGCGTCACCGACGCCCCATGGCTTCGAAATCGCCGTCTTCGCGATCTCGCTCCCGGCGCTCGCCGCCTGGGCCTTCGCCCCGCGAGCGACCACGACCGCTGTCGCCCTGGCGCTGGCCGCCCTGGTCCACCTCGCGAGGCTCGCCACCTGGAAGGGCTGGTCGACCGTCGATCGCCCACCCTTCCTCGCCCTCCATCTCGGCTACGCCTTTCTCCCCCTCGGCTTCGCGACGATGGCCCTCGCCATCCTCCGCGACGACATCGACCTCGTCGACGTCGCCGCCCATGCCTGGGGCGCGGGAACTCTCGGGCTGATGTGCGCGGCGATCATGACCTCGGTGGTGCGCCGCTACTCGGGCAAGGCGCTGACGGTCAGCCGTCTCGCCGGTGCGCTCGTCGCCGCCCTGCTGGTCGCAGCCTTCGCCCGCCTCGCCGCCGGCTTCCTCGGACTGCCGCTCGGCCTCCTTCATGCCTCGGCGGCCGCCTGGATCGCGGCCTACGCGACACTGCTCGCGCTCGTCGCCCGCGACCGCCGTCTGCCGGCGCCGCCGGATGGCGAAACCGATCAGGATGCTGACGGGGAAGGAGAAATTGGTGGGCCCGGAGGGACTCGAACCCCCAACCAAGCCGTTATGAGCGGCCGGCTCTAACCATTGAGCTACAGGCCCGATCCCGCCGTCCGGACGTGCCGTGACGGGTGAGTCGGCCCTTCGCCTAGCACGGCGTGTGGTCGGCCGACAAGCACGCGCCATGATCGGAACACATTCCTCGTGGAAAAGCCGGGGATCACCGCCGCCGGAGGAGGATCCGGCGTGCCCGACCTCGACCGCGACGGGGGCCTTCGAGCCGACCCGTCACCGCCGACGGTGGAGACGACACGAAGATCGTCCCCGTGGGCCGACCGGAGACATCGGACCGAGGCGCCCGTGCGAGGCGCGCCGATCGCTCCCCTCGGAGATGCGAAGAAGCACCAGTCAGTTCAGACCATTCCGTCTCCCGCGATGGCGTAGATCGCCACGGGACGACGTTGCGGACCGCCGCCGATCAGCGTGGATGCGATCGCCGGAGAGGTTCGAAGGAGGCCGGGTGATCGCACCGATGCGAACCCGGCTCCCGAGCCGGTGGCGCGTTTTCGGGGGGAGACCCGATCCGGCCATCGACCCGTGAGGTGGGTCCCCACGAGAGCTCGCAGAGCCCGGGACACCTCGGCCGCACGCGCCGCATGAACCCATGGCGGGAGGCCCGTGCCCCATCGGAGTGGAATCGCATGATCCTTGCCCCCGACGCCGCGCTTCGCGGTGCCGCGCCGCGCCGAGCCCTGCTCGCCGCCGGCTTCCTCGCCCTCGCCTGCGCTCCGGCCTTCGCCGGATCGTCCAACGTCCAGAGCCAGGGCATCGCCTCCTTCTACGGACGCGAACATCACGGCGGCCCGACCGCCTCAGGCGAGCGGTTCAACATGCACGCCATGACCGCCGCCCACCGCACCGTCAAGCTCGGCACCCACCTCAAGGTGACCAACCTGAAGAACGGCAAGTCGGTGGTGGTGCGCATCAACGACCGCGGCCCCTTCATCAAGGGCCGCATCATCGACCTGTCGCGCGGCGCCGCCGACGTCCTCGGCTTCACCGGCGCCGGCCTCACCCGCGTCGCCATCGAGACCGCCGACGCCGGCGCCAAGCCCGGTCCGGTGGCCGGCACGATGAAGGTGGCCTCGCTCGAGCCCGAGACGACCGGCATCACCGCCGCCGCCTCGGCCACCACCGAGACCGAAGCGGCGAAGCCCGTCCTCACCGAGGCCGAGCGCGCGATGATCGATCGAACCGCCTCGTCCGACCGCTGACCCCGCGCGGACGAGACGAAGAAACGGCCCCGTTCACTCGAACGGGGCCGTTTTCGTATCGACGGACGCGCCGTCCGGCTCGGGGAGCCGGCGACCGCTCACCCCTCCTGCGGGATGGGGCGCGGCTTGCCCTCGTCGTCGACGGCGACGAAGGTGAAGGTGGCGTCGGTGACCTTCTCGCGCGTCACGGTGCGGAAGCGCTGGGCCCAGGCTTCGATGTGGATCTTCATCGAGGTGCGGCCGATGCTCTCCACGTCGGTGTAGACGCAGAGCACGTCGCCGACCTGCACCGGCCGGATGAAGATCAGCGTGTCGACCTTGATCGTCACCACGCGCCCGCGCGCCCGCTCCACCCCGCGGATGCCGCCGGCCGCGTCCATCTGGCTGAGCACCCAGCCGCCGAAGATGTCGCCGTTGGCGTTGGTGTCCGCCGGCATGGCGATGACGCGCACGGTGAGTTCGCCACGGGGCATGTCGCAGGTGGTGGAAGAATCGGTCATTCCGGCCTCGGTCTCGGTTGTCACGAAGGAAACCTAACCGCCGTCTCGGCGCTGCGGAAGCCCGACCACGCGACCCTGCCTCACGGCCCGTGGGTGCGAGGGTAGGGGTTGACCTCCGCCGGCGACCATCCGGCGAGTGCCCCGTCGCGCGGCGCGAAGACCTCGACCTTCAACGGGTGGCAGACGACCGCGTCGGACGAGTGCGTCGCCCCGCAATCGCCGCCCGGACACGCCGACAACGCCCCGAGGAGATCGATCTCGGCGAACATCTCGAGATGGTCGCCGGGCCGGACCGGGCTCGCCTTCATGAAGTAGCGGTGCGTATCGCCGGTGAAGCCCGTGCACATGAAGACGTTGAGCACGTCGTGGACCAGCGGCTCGGCCTCCGCGATCGGCTTGCCGGTCGCCTGTGAGAACGCCCGTGTCAGGTTCGAGGGGCAGCCGTGGGGATAGTCGACGCCCCTGAGCAGCCGGGTGGTGTAGGGGTCG
>CALMYM010000299.1 GCA_937873675.1 uncultured Alphaproteobacteria bacterium
TCGGCGCCAACGGCGCCGGCAAGTCGACGCTGATGATGACCATCTTCGGCAATCCGCGCGCTCGCGCCGGCAAGATCGTCTATGCCGGCACCGACATCACCCAGATGCCGACCCACGAGATCGCGCGCATGCGCATCGCCCAGTCGCCCGAGGGGCGTCGCATCTTCCCGCGCATGACGGTGCTCGAGAACCTGCAGATGGGCGCCTCGATCGACGAGTTCGCTCATTTCGACGAGGATCTGAAGCGGGTCTTCACCCTCTTCCCCCGCCTCGAAGAGCGCATCGATCAGCGCGGCGGCACGCTTTCGGGCGGCGAACAGCAGATGCTCGCCATCGCGCGCGCCCTGATGTCGCGGCCGAAGATGCTGCTCCTCGACGAGCCGTCGCTCGGTCTGGCGCCGCTGGTGGTCAAGGGCATCTTCGACGCCATCCGCGAACTCAATCGCGAGGGCATGACGGTGTTCCTGGTCGAACAGAACGCCTTCCATGCCCTCAAGCTCGCCCACCGCGGCTATGTGATGGTCAACGGCGTCATCACCATGTCCGGTACCGGCAAGGAACTTCTCGAGAGCCCCGAGGTCCGCGCGGCCTATCTCGAGGGCGGCCATCACTGATCGGGAACGGCTCACATGCTGGAAGGCATTCTCTACGAGGAATCCTCGATCTGGACCTTCCTGCTCGTCACCTTCGTGATGGGCGGGTGGGGCGCGTGGATGACCGGTCGCGCCATGGCCTCGACCTGGCAGGCCTATCCCGTCCTGGTCGGCTATCTGGCGCTGCTGGCGGCGGCGGTGCGCTTCATCCATTTCGCGCTGTTCGACGGAACGCTGCTGTCGCTGCACTTCTATGTGGTCGATCTGATCGTCGTGCAGATCATCGGCGCCATCGGCTACCGCATGATGCGCGTCGACCAGATGACCTCGAAATACCGTTGGCTCTATCTGCCCAACGGACCGATGTTCTGGAAGGACCGCGCCTGATCGCCGGTCCGCTCCGGCCGCGATCTTCTCCGCCGACCCCCGCCCGGTGACGGGCCGGCCGGCCGACGGCGCCGCCCTTTCGGGAGGGGACGCCACGATCACGAACTCCTCGCACCCGCGAAGTCGTAGACCTCGCGGGAGAGGGTCTTTCGCCTGCCTAAAAGTCATTCCAGAACGCTACCGACGATTTCGCATCGGCCGTGACGGGCATCTCCGCGCCCCAATTCTTACCGCACTGCACAATTCTACGACAGCCCCCGGCGAGGCCGGTCACCATCTTCTTCCGGCGCGTGTTTTTTGCGCAAGAAAGGGGATGACAACGGCACGGAAGCGGGAGAGAGTACGCCCATCGGCGCCGGACCCGACCCTCCCGAGGGGGGCTTCGGGACGGCTCCAACCGACGGCTCGACCGATCCGGGTCGAGACCGCCGACCCTTCCCTCCCCGGGAAGGTAGGATCCGGATACGGCCTCCGGCGAGACCGCTCGCAGCGATCTTCGCCGTATGGTGCGTTGAACTGACGTTCGAGAAAGAACGATGGAGAGGAGTAGTCCCATGCAGAAGATGTGGTTGTCCGGCCTGGTTCTGGCCGCGGGTCTGGCTTGGTCCGGCGTTGCCAATGCCGACGTCAAGTTGGCCATCGCCGGCCCGATCACCGGCCCGAACGCCGCCTTCGGCGCTCAGCTCAAGAACGGCACCGAACAGGCCGTCGAAGACATCAATGCCGCCGGCGGCATCCTCGGCCAGAAGATCGTCACCACCATCGGCGACGACGTCTCGGATCCGAAGCAGGGCGTTTCGATCGCCAACAAGTTCGTCGGCGACGGCGTCAAGCTGGTGGTCGGCCACTTCAACTCGGGCGTCACCATGCCCGCCTCCGAGGTCTATGCCGAGAACGGCCTCCTCGTGATCACCCCGTCGGCGACCAACCCGAAGATCACCGAGCGTGGTCTGTGGAACGTCTTCCGCACCTGCGGCCGTGACGACCAGCAGGGCAAGCTGTGGTCCGACTACGCGGTCAAGAACCTCAAGGGCAAGAAGATCGCCATCGTCCACGACAAGACCACCTATGGTCAGGGTCTGGCCGACGCCGCCAAGGGCTTCATGAAGACCGCCGGCATCAAGGAAGTCCTCTACGAAGGCATCAACGCCGGTGAGAAGGACTATTCGGCCCTCGTCTCGAAGATCAAGGCTTCGGGCGCCGACGTCGTCATGTGGGGCGGTCTGCACACCGAAGGTGGCCTGATCATCCGCCAGATGCGCGACCAGGGCCTGAAGACCCAGATGCTCTCGGGCGACGGCATCACCTCGGCCGAGTTCGCCACCATCGGCGGCGACGGCGTGGTCGGCACCCTCATGTCCTTCGGCCCGGATCCGCTGAAGAACGCCGCCGCCAAGGACGTGGTCGCCAAGTTCCGCGCCAAGAACTACGAGCCGGAGGCCTACACCCTCTACTCCTACGCCGCGGTTCAGATCATGAAGCAGGCGGCCGAGAAGGCCAAGTCGCTCGACCCGAAGAAGATGGCCGAAGCCATGCACTCGGGCATGACCTTCAAGACCGTGCTCGGCGACATCGCCTACGACAAGAAGGGCGACCGCAAGGACGTCGACTACGTCATGTACACCTGGAAGAAGATGCCGGACGGCAAGGTCACCTACGTCCAGGATTGATCCGGACCCGGGGCGGCGGTCGTCGCCCCGTCTCCGCCTTCCGCCGGGCGGCCTCACCGCCCGGTCACGGCCTTCCATCGAGCCGCCGCGTGGGAAACCACGCGGCGGTTTCGCCTTCTGGAGGCGCCCGTCGCCCGGCGTGTTAGTCTCCCCCGGTAGTTCGAGCGGAGAGAATCGCGTGCGCCGCGCAGGTCCGACCAATTCCATCCTCGACGTCGCCGGGCTCACCGTCGGCCATGCCCACGACCGCCGGCTCGGCTCCGGCGTCTCGGTGGTGATCGCCGATCGGCCGTCGATCGCCGCCGTCCACGTCATGGGCGGCGCCCCCGGCACTCGTGACACCGACCTGTTGGCGCCGGAGGAGACGGTCGAACGGATCGACGCTCTGGTGCTCTCCGGCGGCTCCGCCTTCGGCCTCGATGCGGCGAGCGGCGTCCAGGCGTGGCTGAGGGCCCGCGGCCGCGGCTTCGCCGTCGGCGACGTCCGCGTGCCGATCGTCCCGGCGGCGATCCTCTTCGACCTCATGAACGGCGGCCCGGGGCAGGGCCGGGGCGGAGGGCGGCCACGAGAGCCACTCCCCGCTCGCCACCACCGCGGCCGGGTCGGGCTGGTCCCCCGCCGATCTGATCGGCGGTCTCGGCTCGGCCTCGCAGGTCGCCCCCTCCGGCCACACCGTCGCGGCATTGGTCGCGGTCAACGCCGTCGGCTCGGCGGTGATCGGCGACAGCGGCCGCTTCTGGGCGGCGGCCCACGAGATCGACGACGAATTCGGCGGCCTCGGCCTGCCCGCCCGCTGGCCCCACGACGCCACCGACCCGAAGCTCAAGGGTGCCGTGCCGACGACCGGCGCCGCCACCACCATCGCGGGGATCGCCACCGATGCGGCGCTGACCAAGGCCCAGGCCAAGCGTCTCGCCATCCAGGCCCACGACGGCTTCGCCCGTGCGCTGTGGCCCGCCCACACGCCGCTCGACGGCGATCTCGTCTTCGCGTTGTCGACCGAAGAACGCCCGCTCGGCGATCCGCTCGGCGACATGGTCGGCCTCGGCATCACCGCGGCGGAGGTGATGGCACGCGCCATCGCCCGCGGCGTCCATGCCGCTCGCCCCAAGCCCTACGACGCGTTGCCCACCTGGGAGGATCTGTGGGACGACGGCGGGCCTATTCCGCAGCTCGTGCTGTGACGTCCTCGGGCGCGTCGAGCTTCGCCAGGATCTCCTCCCGCTTCGCCCACGCCCGCACCATGCCGGCTTCCTTGACCGGGCCGTAGCCCTTGGCCTCGCGCGGCCAATGGGCGAGGTCGACGAGCAGGTCGAGCCGCGCTGCGGCGCCGTCGCGATCGAGGTCCGCCGCCATCCGCTCGAGATCGCCGCGATAGGCCTCGCGCATCGCCCGCTCCGCCTTGCGCTCGGCGGTCCGCCCGAAGGGATCGGCCCAGGTGCCGCGCAGGCGCTTCAACCCGGCGAGAAACCGCATCGCCGGCAGGATCCACGGACCCCAGCTCGACTTCTTGGGCCGCCCGGTCGCCGGATCGAGCGGCGACAGGAGCGGCGGCGCCATGACGAAGCGGATCTCGTGCGCCCCCTCGAAGGTCTCGGCGAGCCGCGCCGTGAAGGCCGGATCGGACTGGTGGCGCGCCACCTCGTACTCGTCCTTGATCGCGGTGACGCGGAACAGCATCTCCATCGCCGCCCGCGCCAGCCCCTCCGATCCCGGCAGCGCCTTGCTTTCCGCGGCGCGCAGCCGCTCCAACCGGGCCCGGAAATCGTCGGCGAGCCGGCGGTCCTGATAGGCTTCGAGGTCGGCGGCGAGGAAGTCGAGCCGCTCGGCGAAGGTCTGCGCCGCCGGATCGACGCTCGGATGCGGTTCGAGGAGAGCCTCGACCCGCTCCGGCGCGCCGATCAGCGCGCGGCCGAGCGCCAACGCCGCCAGATTGGCCTCCACCGCCGCGCCGTTGAGACGCACCGCCGTCTCGAGCGCCCGATAGGAGATCGGCAACGCCCCCGACTGCGCCGCCGCGCCGATCAGGATCATGTTGACGTAGAGCGCATCGCCGAACAGCCGCTCGGCGAGGTCGCCGGCGTCGTAGCCGTGGAACCGCGCCGCCACCTCTTCGAGCGTCGCCGCGAGGCGGGGCGCCTGGAAGGTCTGGGTCTGGCGCAGCACGAACTCCGCCGTCGGCGCCACGCGCACATTGGCGAAGACCGCGGTGCGCTTGGGCGAGGCCGCCGCCAGCTGCTCGGCCCCCGCCGCCACCAGCATGTCGGCGGCGATCAGCACGTCGAGCGACGCGGTCGGCACCCGCGGCCCCTCGATCGGATGGGTGAAGCGGGCGACGCGGACGTGACTCGTCACAGGACCGCCCTTCTGAGCGAGACCGGTCATGTCGAGCGTCGCCGTATCGAGCCCGTCGACATGCGCCGCCATGGCCAGCACCGCCGCCGCCGTGGTCACGCCCATGCCGCCGATGCCGGCGATGACGAGATTGTGGACCCGGTCGAGCCGCGCCGTGACCGGCGCCGGCAGATCGCCCGCCAGTTCCACCGGATCGAGCCGCGTGCCGGAGCGCTTCAGCTTGCCGCCGATCACCTCGACGAAGGACGGACAGAAGCCGGTCTCGCAGGAGAAGTCCTTGTTGCAGTTGCCCTGATTGATCCGCCGCTTGCGCCCGAAGGCGGTCTCCGCCGGCTCCACCGCGACGCAGTTCGACTGTTTCGAGCAGTCGCCGCAGTCCTCGCACACCCGCTCGTTGATGAAGAGCCGCTTGGCCGGATCGGGGAAGGTCCCCTTCTTGCGCCGCCGCCGCTTCTCCGCCGCGCAGACCTGATCGTAGATCAGCACCGTGCAGCCCGGCACCTTGGAGAGTTCTTCT
Source organism: uncultured Alphaproteobacteria bacterium (assembly GCA_937873675.1). GTDB lineage: Bacteria > Pseudomonadota > Alphaproteobacteria > Rhizobiales > Ancalomicrobiaceae > CALBKH01. The sequence continues at coordinate 5,523 of CALMYM010000299.1, forward strand.
TCGACGAGCAGCAGCTCCGCACGTGGCCTGACCTCGACGAAGGGCGCGAACCCCTGGCGCGAGCCGTATTTGGTCGGGTCGTCGGCGACGACGACGATCTTCGCCGCCCCCTCCGCCTCGATCTGGCGGGTGAGCTGCGGCACGGTCAGCTGACCGTCGACGTGTTGGCCGCCGGTCATGGCGACGGCGTCGTTGAACAGGATCTTGTAGGTGATCGGCACCTTGGCGGCGATCGCCTGACGGATCGCCATCAGACCGGAGTGGAAATAGGTGCCGTCGCCGAGATTGGCGAACATGTGCCCGGTCTTGGAGAACGGCGCCTGACCGACCCACGGCACGCCCTCGCCGCCCATGGCGGTGAGCCCCTCGGTGGTGCGCTCGGCGAGCTCGGTCATGGCGTGGCAGCCGATGCCCGGCATCGACCGCGCCCCTTCCGGTGTCCTGGTCGAGGTGTTGTGCGGGCAGCCCGAGCAGAAATAGGGCGAACGCCGCGCATCGGCCGCGTGTCCGACCGCCCACATCGTCTGCTGGACGAGACCGTCGGCCGCCGCGCGGGCGCCCTCGTCCTCCGAGAGCCCCGGCACCACCGCCATCAGCGCCGGCACGATGTCGGAGGCGGAGAGTTCCTTGATCGCCGAGAGGAAGGGCTCGCCCTCCGGTGTCGACTTGCCCCAGATCCGCGGCCGCTGGTGGTCGGGCCAGTGATAGGCGAGTTCCTTGATCTGCGGCTCCATCAGCGCCCGCTTGTGCTCGACGACGACGAGCTTCTCGAGCCCGCGCGCGAAGGTGCCGAGACCGACCGGCTCCAAGGGCCAGCTCATGCCGACCTTGTAGATGGCGATGCCGAGCCGCGCCGCTTCGGTTTCGCCGATGCCGATGAGCGCCAACGCCTGACGCAGATCACGATAGGCCTTACCGGTGGCGACGAAGCCGATGCGCGGCCGCTTGGAACCGAAGGTGAGGCGATCGATGCGATTGGCGCGGGCATGGGCGATCGCCGCCGGCAGGCGGATCTCGCGCACCGACCGCTCGTTGTCGAGGCGGGCCTTCAGCGTCATCGGCCGATCGACGGTGTCGCGCGTCCGCGGATCGAACTCGGGACGCGGGGTGCGGAAGACGTGGCGATCTAGGCCGACGTCGACGATCCCCGACGAATCCATCGTGTCGGCGACCGCGATCATCGACACCCACAGACCCGAATAGCGCGACAACTCGAGGCCGTAGAGGCCGAAGTCGACGACGTCCTGCAGGTCGGCCGGATTGAGGACCGGGATCTCGCAGTCGACGAACTGGAATTCGGACTGACAGGCGACGGTCGAGGACTTCGCCAGATGGTCGTCGCCCGCCACCGCCAGCACGCCGCCGTGGCGCGACGTGCCCGACTGGTTGGCGTGTTTGAAGACGTCGGTGGAGCGATCGACGCCCGGCGCCTTGCCGTACCAGATGCCGAAGACGCCGTCCTGGGTGGCGTCCGCCCCGCCGACCTTCTGCGAGCCCCAGACGGCGGTCGCCGCCAGTTCCTCGTTGACGCCGGGGGTGAAGACGATGCCGTGGGCGTCGAGATCGCGCTTGGCGGCGATCAGCTGCTGGTCGTAGCCGGCGAGCGGCGAGCCGCGATAGCCGGAGATGAAGCCGCGGGTGTCGAGCCCCGCCTTGCGATCGAGCCGCACCCGATCGAGAGGCAACCGCACCAGCGCCTGGATGCCGGTGATGTAGACGCGTCCGTGGTCGAGAACGTATTTGTCGGCGAGCGAGACGGGTCTGACGGCACCGTTCATCGGCCTTCCTCCTTGACGCGGTTTCCACCCGATCGCCCGGCCCCGGCATCTTCCGCGCCGTGTCTGCAACTGGAGCGATCCACCTCGCGATCAACCCTTCCGGGTCATCCGAGGTCGACTTTCGTCCGATCAGAATACACCTTCGCGCCGATCAATTCCGTGCTACGTTGCCCGCCCTACAGCGGTTCCGAACCGGTTTTTTCCAGGTGACGCGGGATGCCGGAAAAGATTCTCCTCGACGCCCACGACGTTCGCATCCTCCGGGTGCTCCAGCGCGACGCTTCTCTGGCCATCGCCGACATCGCCAAGGAAGCCGGCATGAGCCAGACGCCGTGCTGGCGCCGCATCAAGCGGATGAAGGACGCCGGCGTCATCAAGCAGATCGCCGCCCTGGTCGATCGCGAGGCGGTCGGCCTCGAGTTCGTCGTCTACACCTTCGTCAAGCTCGGCGTGCCCTCGCTCGACAACATGACCGAATTCGATCGCAAGGTCGCCACCTGGCCGGAGGTCATCACCTGCGAGCGGGTGACCGGCGCCGTCGACTATCTGATCAAGGTGGTCGCCGAGGACATGAAGGCCTACGACACCTTCCTGCGCATGAAGCTGCTCGACAACAACCTCGTCACCGACGTCCAGTCGCACATCGTCGTCGCCACGGTGAAGGACACCCCGAGCCTGCCGCTCCGGGAGAATTGAGGCCGGTCGCCGAAGGCATCGTCGGTTCGGAGGGTGCGGTTCGTAGGGTGCAAAGAACGAGAGCGAACTGCACGGTCGGCATTCGCGGCGATCTCGCGCGTTCCCATCGGGCGCCGCCGGTGCAATTCGCCTGCGGCTCTTCGCACCCTACCGATCGCGTTTCACTCGCGCCCGTTCGGCTCGCCGCCGCCGAGTTGATGCACGGGATCGTTCGGGTCGACCGTGTTCCCATGCCACGGACGCGGGTTCGGCCGCACCGGGCCGCCACGCCGACCGGAGACATCGACGACAGGGCCGCGGCCGTCGCCGGGAAAGCGCCGCGTATCGCCGGAGCCTCGGAGGTTGACCAACCCGATCACCACCAGCACGCCGCCGACGAGGTGAGCCGGCCACGCCGCGCGCACGCCGGCGACGAGCCCCTCCCCCACGGCGTAGGTGAGGCCGGAGACCGCGCCGCCGAGCACGATCAGGAGAAGGCCGATCCGCCGATCGCTCATCGTTCCCCCGTCCGCTGCGAGAAAAGACCTCAGCGCTGCCGGTTGTTGTCGGAGATCGACCCGGCGCGGTCACTCTCGCTCTCCGGCTTCGGCTTGTCGCCGAACTTCAGCCAGCCGAGGAAGAGCATGATCAGGCCGACGGTGACGATCGGCGTATTGCCGTCGAGGCCGATGCCGTAGCCGAGGTAGTTGATCGCGCCCATCGCCAGCATCGCCAGCCCGACCACGATCATCAACCCACCGAGCAGTTTCGCACCCATCACCGTCTCCCGAAACGTTCCGCCCGGAAGGGCGTGAGGTCCACCAGCGGCTTTTCACCCGAGATCGCCTCGGCGATCAAGCGTCCCGAGATCGGCCCGTGGGTGAAACCGAGGTGCGCATGGCCGAAATCGAGCCACATGTCCGGCACGCCCGGCGCCGGGCCGATGATCGGCAACCCGTCGGGCAACGTCGGCCGCTTGCCGAGCCAGGGCTCGGGATCGGCCTCCGCGCCGAGCGGAAACAGGGCGCGGGCGACCGGTTTCAGCCGTTCCAGCTGCACCGGCGTCGGCGGCGCGTCGCGCTCGGCGAACTCGATGCCGGTCGTCAGGCGGATGCCCTTGAGCATCGGCGTGATGACGTAACCCTTCTCGATGTCGACGATCGGCCGCGACAATTTCGCCTCGCCCTTCGGCGCGAAATGCATGTGGTAGCCGCGCTTCACCGCCAGCGGGAAGCGCAGGTCGAAGCGATCGAGCAGGTCGTTCGACCACGGTCCCAGCGCCACCACCACATGGGTGGCGGCGACGTCGCCGTCCTCGGTGGAGACCACCCAGCCCTCGCCGCCGCGCCGGAGCGACCGCGCGTCACCGCGGGCGACGACGCCACCACGTGCGGTGAAGAGATCGGCATAGGCCTTGGTCACCCCTTCCGGCCAGCTGACCGACTGCGTCTCCGGCCAGAACACCGCGCCCACTCCGGTCGCGGTCAGGTCCGGCTCCAGCTCCTTCAGCTCGGCCATCGTGAGGTGGCGATATTCGATGCCGTACTGATCGGCGAAGTCGTGCAGGCTCGCGGCGTCGGCGAGACCCTTGTGGCTACGGTAGAGCCGCACCCAGCCGGACTCGCGGAAGAAGGCTTCGGCGCCCGCCTCCTTCGCCAGCGCCCGGTGCTCGGGGATCGAATGACGCGACAGCGCGTCGACGGCGGCCGCGAAGCGGACGATGCCGGCGGTATCCGTCGCGGCGCGAAGCTGCCACAGCCACGGCAGGATCTTCGGCAGGAACGAGAGGTGATAGTGCGCCTCGGTCGAGAGATTGAGGCCGTAGCGGATCAACGCCCCGATCTCGCGCGGGAAGGCGACCGGGACGACGCCCTCGCGCTCGATCACGCCGGCATTGCCGTAGCTCGTCTCCTCGCCGACGCCACGCCGGTCGAGGAGCACCACTCGCTTGCCCTTCATCTGGAGATGCAGCGCGGCCGAAGTGCCGACCATGCCGGCGCCGAGGACGATCACGTCGGTGGAGTTCAATCCTGCCTCCCGAAGAGGAACCCGAGCCGCCACCCGGGAAGGCGCGACGAGGGGCGTCGCGAGAGCGGGGCGGATCGTGCCCGTCCACCTCGGCGGAAGCAAGGCGAGCGACGCGGCGCCGCCATGCGACCTTCGGCCTCCGACGGGACCGGCGAGTTGAGCCGAACGCTCGTTCCTGCTACTTCGGCGCCGAGATTTCCCGCCGAAACCCGCCCGAAGCCCCGAGGTGTCCCATGATCCCGCGTTATTCGCGCCCCGAGATGACCGCCATCTGGGAGCCGCAGTCCCGCTTCCGCATCTGGTTCGAGATCGAGGCGCACGCCACCGACGCGCTCGCCGAACTCGGCGTCGTGCCGAAGTCGGACGCCGAGGAGATCTGGAAGAAGGCCAAGGACGCCACCTTCGACGTCGCCCGCATCGACGAGATCGAGGCGGTGACCAAGCACGACGTCATCGCCTTCCTCACCCATCTCGCCGAGATCGTCGGCCCCTCGGCCCGCTTCGTCCACCAGGGCATGACCTCGTCCGACGTGCTCGACACCTGCCTGTCGGTGCAGATGAAGCGCGCCGCCGACCTGCTCATCGCCGGCGTCGACCGCGTCCTCGCCGCGCTGAAGACCCGCGCGATGGAGCACAAGCACACCCCGACCATCGGCCGCTCCCACGGCATCCACGCCGAGCCGGTGACCTTCGGCCTGAAACTCGCCGAAGCCTACGCCGAGTTCACCCGCAACCGCGCCCGCTTGGTCGCCGCCCGTGACGAGATCGCCACCTGCGCCATCTCCGGCGCCGTCGGCACCTTCGCCAACATCGATCCGCGGGTCGAGGCGCATGTCGCGAAGATGATGGGGCTGACCATCGAGCCGGTCTCGACCCAGGTCATCCCGCGCGATCGCCATGCGATGTTCTTCGCCGTCCTCGGCGTCGTCGCCTCGTCGATCGAGCGCGTCGCCATCGAGATCCGCCACCTGCAGCGCACCGAGGTACTGGAAGCGGAGGAGTATTTCTCCCCCGGCCAGAAGAGCTCCTCGGCGATGCCGCACAAGCGCAACCCGGTGCTGACCGAGAACCTCACCGGTCTCGCCCGCATGGTCCGCGCCTACGCGATGCCGGCGATGGAGAACGTGGCGCTGTGGCACGAGCGCGACATCTCGCACTCCTCGGTCGAGCGCATGATCGGCCCCGACGCCACCATCACCCTCGACTTCGCGCTGAACCGCTTGGCCGGCGTGATCGAGAAGCTGGTGGTCTATCCCGAGCGCATGGCCGGCAACATGGACCGTCTCGGCGGCCTCGTCCACTCCCAGCGCATCCTCCTGGCCCTCACCCAGGCCGGCGGCTCCCGCGAGGACGCCTATCGCCTCGTCCACCGCAACCCC
>CALMYM010000300.1 GCA_937873675.1 uncultured Alphaproteobacteria bacterium
GGGGGGGCGGGGGCGGGGGCGGGGGGGTGGGGGCGGTTGGAGTGGCGGGGGGGCGGGGGGGTGGGGGCGGGGGTGGCCCCGGGGGGGGAGGGGGGGGGGATGCGTTCGCCGGACGGGGCCCCGCCGACAGCGCCCGCCGTCGTCCATCGATGGCCGCGGGCGAGTGGCGTCGGCTCCTCCGGTCGTCCGGCGAAGCGGTGGCGGCGGCCCATCGCCGATGCGGGAACGCGGGGCGACCGTCCGACGATCGTGATCGCCGGCGGTGCGCCCTCCGGCGTCGGCGAGGCGGATCTCCTGCGCATGTTGGTTTCGGCCGCCGAGACGCGGCTCGCCGAACTCGCCGATCCTTCGAGCGGACCGGTGGAACGGCCGGCGCTCAGCCCGCGCGAACGCGAATGCCTGCATTGGACGGCGGCCGGCAAGACCACCTGGGAGATCGCCGGGATCCTCGCGATCTCGACCAACACCGTCGACGGCTACATCGCCTCGGCGACGCGCAAGCTCGGCGCGGTCAATCGCACCCAGGCGGCCGTCATGGCGCTCCGCCGCGGCCTCATCGACTGACCCCGAGCGCGCCGCCGATCGCTCCCGACCCCGGATCCGAAAGGTCCGGTCCGGCCCCGGAGGCCGGACCGTGGCGGTGGTTCACGCGCCGGGGGTCGGCTCAGTCAGGGTCATGTCGACCGAGGGCGGCGCGGCGGTCTTCCGCCGCCGCGTGAAGATCATCAGCATCGACGGCGTCACCACCAGCGTCAGCACCGTGGCGAAGGCCAGGCCGAAGACGATGGCGCTCGACAGGTGGATCCACCACTGGGTCGAGGGTGCGCCGATCGTCGTCTCGTGATGGATGAGATCGGGGTTGATGCCGAAGGCGATCGGCAGCACGCCGAGGATGGCGGTCACCGCGGTGAGCACCACCGGACGAGCGCGCTCGCGACAGGTCTCGAGCGCCGCGGCCCGTTTCTCCCAGCCCTCGGCGATCAGCCGGTCGAAGGTGTCGATCAACACGATGTTGTTGTTCACCACGACGCCGGCGAGGGCGATGATGCCGATGCCGCTCATCACCACCGAGAAGGAGAGTTCCGAGGCCATCAGGCCGAGGAAGACGCCGATGGTGGAGAAGATCACCGCCGAGAGCACCAGGCCGACCGAGGTGAACTTGCCGAACTGGGCGAGGAGGACGGCGAAGATCAGGAACAGCGCCGTGCCGAAGGCTTTCGACAAGAAGGCGGAGGCCTTGCGGCGCTCCTCGTCCTCGCCCTTGAGCTTCCAGCGCACGCCGGTGCCGAGATCGGCCTTCTCGACGCCGGCGATCACCTTGGCCTGCATGTCGGCGGCCTGGATGCCCTCGCGCAGGTTGGCCGAGACGGTCAGCACGCGCTCGCCGTCGACGCGGGTCAGGCGGCCGATGCGCGGGGCGGGTTTCCTCTCCATGACGTTGCCGATCGGCACCGAGCCCATGGGCGAGGCGATCCGCAACTCGTCGAGGGTGGCGAGTGTGCGCCGCTCCGGCGGATAGCGCAGCACGATGTCGACGGAATCGGTGGTGTCCGACGGCCGGTATTCGGTGAGTTTCAACCCGTTGGTGACGAGCTGGACGGCGGCGCCGACGGTGCCGACCGAGACGCCGTATTTCGCCGCCTCCGAGCGCTTGACCTCGAGCCGCCAGTCGATGCCGGGCACCGGCTTGGCGTCGTCGATGTCGACGATCTCGGGGTGGGTGGCGAGGAGGGCGGCGACCTTCTCGGCGGCGGCCGGGAGTTTCGCCGGGTCGGTGGCGGAGAGCTGGACCTGGATCGGCTTGCCGGTCGGCGGACCGGCCTGGGGCTTGCGCGGCTCGACCTCGAGACCGGGCATGCCGGCGGTGCGGGCGCGGATCTCGGCCAGGACCTCGCGCGCCGGCCGACGCTCGCGCCAGTCGACCAGTTCGAACTGGATGACGCCGACGACGTCCTCGGCGACCTCGCCGGAGCCGCCCTTCTGCTCGCCGACGCGGGTGTAGACGGTCTTCAGCTCCGGCATGGCGAGGAGCCGCTCCTCGACCGCCTTCACCGCGAGATTCTTCTCGTGGAGCGAGAGGTTGCCGCGGGCATGGACATGGACGAGACCGTAGTCGGGCTCGACCTCGGGGAAGAACTCGACGCCCTTGCCGAGGTGGCCGTAGACCTGCGGCACCGCGACGAGCAGCACCATGGCGATGGCGAGCACCGTCTTGGGGTGATCGACCGCGCGGGTGACGAGCCGCATGTAGGCGCCGTCGACCTTCTTCACCTCGTGTTTCGGCGGTCGGCCGAAGAGCGAGCCGAGGGTGGGGGTGAAGATCAGCGAGAAGATCAGCGAGGCCGAGAGCGTCGCGATCAGCGTGATCGGCATGTACTTCATGAACTCGCCGACGACACCGGGCCAGAACAGCAGCGGCGAGAAGGCGGCGACGCGGGTGGCGGTGGCGGCGAAGACCGGGCCGGCCATGCGCTTGGCGGCCAGCGCATAGGCCTCCTTCGGCGGCATGCCCTCTTCCATCCGCCGCTCGGCGAATTCGGCGACGATGATGGCGTCGTCGACCAGCATGCCGACCGCCAGGATCAGCGAGAACAGCACGACGATGTTGACCGTCAGCCCGGCCAGCGACAGCCACATGATGCCCATCAGGAAGGACGTCGGGATGGCGAGGCCGATCATCGTAGAGGCGCGGAAGCCGAGCGCCCACAGGATGACGACGAAGACCAGGATCACCGCCACCAGCACCGAATTCTGGAGTTCGGCGAGCAGGCGGCGGATGTCGGTCGACTTGTCCTGGGAGAAGCCGACATGGACGCCGGCCGGCAATTGGTCGGCGAACTTGCCGGCCACCCATTTCACCGCGTCGACGGTCTCGATCAGGTTCGCGCCGGTGCGTTTGACCACTTCGATGGCGATCGCCGGACGGCCGTCGATGCGGGTGATCGAGGTGGCGTCCTTGAAGGTGCGGCGGACGCTCGCCACCTCGAGGGCGCGGATCACCGCGTTGGAGCCGGCGACGATCGGCAGGTCGGCGATGTCGGCGAGGCCTTCGATCAGCGACGGCACCTTGATGGCGTAACGCCCCTGCGAACCCTCCAGCGTGCCGGCGGCGACGAGCTGGTTGGAGCCGCTCGCCACCGCCAGCAGCTGGTCGAGGGAGACGCCGTAGCTGTCGAGCAGCATCGGATCGACGTTGATTTCCACGAGGTCGTCGCGGGCGCCCTGGAGGTCGGCGGAGAGCACGCCCGGGACCTGTTCGATCGCCTGGCGCAGCTCGCGGGCGAGACGGGTCAGGGTGCGCTCCGGCGCCTCGCCCGAGACGGTGACCACCAGGACCGGGAAGAGCGACAGGTTGACCTCGTGCACCGACGGTTCGTCGGCGCTCGACGGCAGGTCGCGCTTGGCGTCGTCGACCTTGGCGCGCACGTCGGCGAGCGCCGCCGAACTGTCGAAGCCGGCGTTGAACTCGAGCAGGACGTAGCCGCCGCCCTCGTAGGCCTGGGAGCGCATCTCCTTGACGTTGGTGACCGACTTCAGCCGTGTCTCGATCGGGCGCAGCAACAGGCGCTCGGAGTCCTCCGGCGAGATGCCGCGCAGGCTGAGCTGGACGTAGACGATCGGGATGCGGACGTCCGGCTCCGCCTCCTTCGGGATCGACAGGTAGGAGAAGGCCCCGGCGACCAGGGTGAAGATCAGGCAGACGATGGTCAGCCGCCAGTTGCGGATGGCGATGTCGACGGGGTTCATTTCAAGAGCTCCGCGTCGACCTTCTCGCCCGCCTTGACGAATTCCTGACCGGCGACGATCACCCGCGCGCCGTCCGGCACGCCGCCGAGCCACAGGCCCTGGGGGGTGTCGTCGAGAAGCTCGACGGGGGCGAAGACCACCTTGGAGGCATCGTCGACGAAGCGGACGCCGATGGTGCCGTCGTCGGCGAGGCTGAGCACCGAGCGCGGCAGGCGGACCGCCGCCATCGGATCGGAGGGCAGCGAGATCTCGGCGGTGAGGCCGGCGGCGATGCGGTTGTCGGGGTTCGCCGCTTCGACCTCGATGCGATAGGTGCGGGTGCGTTCGGCGGCCGACCGCGACACGTAGGAGACCTTCGCCGGTACGGTCTCGCCGGAGACGAGGCGGATCTCGGCCGGTCGGCCGACGGTGACCCGAG